>JAXDLD010000300.1:0-7758 GCA_034666805.1 Acidobacteriota bacterium | reverse complement strand
ACCCTCTGGATCACCACTCCGGACTTCGTCTACCACTGGGGGATCAAGGGCGAGCACGCGTTCCTGGCCCGCGGCATCGACTATGCCTGGCTCGCCCGGCCCTGGAATTGGAGCATCCACCCCGACTACCCGCATCTCCTGCCGATCCTCTACGCCTCGACAGCCCGCCTCGCCCTGCGCTTCGACGCGCCCTCGCTCCAGCTCTGGTCGGTCCTCTTCCTCGGAGGGATCGTCCTCGCCGCCCGCGCCGCCCTGGGGCAGGCGGGAGTCGGCCGCGGGACGGTCCAGGCCGGCATGGCCCTGACCGGCCTGGCGGCGGCGGCCTACTCGGTGGGCTACGTCTTCGCCGGCGGGGCGGACGGGATGATCGCCTTGGCCCTCGCCGCCGCCCTCCCCGCTCTCCTTTCGCCGATCGATCCAGCTGGGCCCGCGGCCGACCTGGAGATCGGGATCGCCGCCGGCTTCGCCGCGGCCTCAAAGATCGAGGGGGTGCCGCTCGCCGCCTTTCTTATCGGGGTCCATCTGGTGCGGCGCCTGCGCGGCGGGCTGCTCGCGGGCCCGAGCGGCCTGCGCAGGGCTGGGATCGCGGTTCTCGCGGCCGGCGGCCCGGCCCTCGCCGTGGCCCTCCCCTGGTTCGTCCAGGCCCACCGCTACCACCTCTTCCAGGCCGGGAACTCCGGGCCGTTCGACTGGCGGCGCGGCCGGGTCGTCCTGCCGGCCATGCTCGACGCCCTCTGCGCCCCCGAGCTCCACTACCTGCCCTGGGCGGTGGCCCTCCTCCCCCTCCTCTGGCTCGCCCGGCGCACCCGCCCGGCGGCGGCGGTCGTCTCGGCACAGCTCGGCTTCTACTTCTGGGTCTACTTCGCGTCGGTTTTAGAACCGCGGTTCTACGTCCTCTCGAACTTCGCCCGCCTCCTCTTCCATCTCCTGCCGGCGGTGCTGGTGGGAACGGTCGTGGCGCTCGCTCCCGAGGAGGAGCGTTCGTAGCCTGCACGCCCTTGAATGCGTTTTACTCGGAGGAGGGCTTGGCGGCCTTGGTCTCGCTGCTCGAACCCGAGCCTGAGCTCGAGCTCGAGCCCTCGGAGGAGGATGACGACGACGACGAGGACGACTTGTCCCCACCCTTGCCTTCCCCACCGCCTTCGGACTTACCACCGCCCTCAGACTTACCGCCGCCTTCCGACTTGCCGCCGCCGTCCTTGCTCCCGCCCTCCGATTTGCCGCCGCCGCTCGGCGCGCCCTTCTTGCTGCCGTAGTCGGTGACGTACCAGCCGCTCCCCTTGAACTGGACGGCGGGGGAGGAGATCAGCTTCTTGACCGCGCCGCCGCACTCCGGGCAGGCGGCCATGGGGGGATCGGACATCCGCTGCAGGAGCTCGCTCTTCTTGCCACACGTGAGGCATTGGTATTCGTAGATCGGCATCTCAGGTTTCTCCTAGAGGAGTAGGGTCAGGAGCTGAACCTGTCGCCCTCGGTCTTGAACCGGATTTTGATGGCACCGGTCGTCTCCTCGCGCGGCCTGGCCTCTTCCGGGACCTCCTCGGCCACCCCGATGCTCTTGACCAGCCGGAGCACCTGGAGGGCGTAGAGGACCTTGCCGTTCTCGGCCGGGGCGTGGGGCCCCTGGGTGCAGATATCGTAGAGGGTCCGTTTGCCGTTGACCAGCGAGAGGAGCTTCATGTCGGCGGCGTCGAGCGCGGTCTCGATCAGCTCCTCCGTACGGTAACACGGCTCGAAGAGGGTTTCTTTCCGGCCGAGCCGGGCGACCAGGGCCTTGGCGTTGGGGGCGCGCTTGATGCCCTGGAAGACCACCTGCCGCATGGGGAGCTCGATCCGCACGGCGTCGGTCTCCCGGAAGTCGCCGATGCTGAAGGTGACCTCGCCGTCCTGCCAGTAGAAGAGGCTCCAGACGATGCTCTCGATCTGCTTCCTGATGCCGCGGTAGATCTCGAGCGGCGAGAGGACGCCGCTCTCGATCAGGAGGACGCCGTAGCGCTTGTTGGTGCGCTCGCGCTCGCGCATGGTCTCGACGTAGGCCTCGGGCGAGAGGATGCCGCTCTTCTGGAGGTAGGAGCCCAGGCTGTCCTCGCGGTCGGTCGAGGTCGCGTGGACGACCTTCCCCTCCCGGAGATAGACCTGCTTGACGATCCCCTCCCGGCTGGCGGCGATGACGCCGGGCACCTGGAAGCGGTCGATGGTATAGAGGATCTCCGGCAGCGCCGTCTCTGCGAGATCGCCCCGGTACTGGAAATTGCTGTCCATGGTCCAGCGGGTCCCTCTCCCCGCGTTACCTTGCGCGCGCGAATCGGCCACATTCTGCGGAAAAGCTGCCGGAGTATAGCATTGCGACCCATGCTGACGTCCGCAGAGGCCTGGCAGGCCATCGCCACCCATCTCTCCCCCCTCTCCGAAGAGGAGGTCCCCCGCCGGCAGGCCGCCGGCAGGGTGCTCGCCCACGCCCTGCCAGCGCGGGTGGACGTGCCGGCGGCGCACGTCTCGGCCATGGACGGCTACGCCCTGGCCGGACCGGTCGCCCCGGGGGAGAGCCGGCCGGTGGCGGTGACGATCGCGGCCGGGGACGCCCCCGGTTTCACTCTGGAGCCGCCGGCGGTCGCCCGCATCATGACCGGCGCGCCGGTGCCGCGCGGGGCCGACCGGGTGGTCCCGGTCGAGGCGACCGTGGCCAGCTCCGGCCGCGAGATAGTGACCTTCACCCTCGGCTCGGGAGAGCCGGGCCAGCACATCCGCCGACGGGGAGAGATCCAGCGCGCCGGCACCGGGCTGCTGCCGGCCGGCGCCCTCCTGACCCCCGGCGCCCTCTCCCTCTTAGCCACCCACGGCCATGGGACGCTTCCCGTCCACCGCGCCCCACGGGTCGCCATCCTCGCGAGCGGCGATGAGGTGGTGCCGCCCGAGTCCGAGCCCGGTCCCGGGCAGCTCCGCGACTCGCATACCGACTTCCTCCTGGCCGCCGGGGCCTCCCTGGGGCTCGCCTTCACCCCCCTGGGGATCGCCCCCGACCGCGAGGCGGAGCTGCTGCCCCTGGTTGAGCGCGGGTTAGAGAGCGACGTTCTCCTCCTCTGCGGCGGGGTGTCGATGGGCGAGTTCGACCTCGCCGAGGGGGTGCTCGCCCGGCTCGGCTGCCGGGCGGTCTTCGACGCCGTGGCGATCCAGCCGGGCAAGCCGCTGGTCTTCGCCGTCCATGACAGAGGCTTGGTTTTCGGCCTCCCCGGCAACCCGGCCTCGGTGATGGTCACCTTCTGGCTCTTCGTCCGGCCGGCCCTCCGGCGGCTCCTCGGGCAGGAGGACGCCTTCTGGCAGGGGGCGCTCGCCGCCACCCTGGCCGCTCCCCTCCCCGGAGCCGGCGCCCGGGAGCGCTTCCTCCCCGCCGAGATCGCGATCCGGGGCGGCGAGGTCTTCGCCACCCCCGCGCCGCCCAAAGGCTCGCACGACCTCGCGGCCTACGCCCGCGGCACCGCCCTCGTCCGGGTGCCGGCGGGGGCGGCGCCGCGGGAGGCGGGAGGGCAGTGCGAAGTGCTGCCGCTCGGCTGCGGACCGAGATAGGACGCGGGACGATTCGCCCGCGCTGGGGTCCGTGGGGCATCGCCGTAGTCCGCCCCAAGTGACAGGGCTCTCTCAACAAAAGCGTGGCTCGAGAGTCTAGGGCCGAAATAAGGTCGGAGGGAGAACGATGTCGCCGATTTTCCAGAGGATCGCTGTTGTCGCCCTCTCGTATTTCGGGATCTTCGTCCCGACTCCCGCCCCCGACGGTTGGCAGGCGTACCGCGAGCCTGGATTCATCCTTCACCTGCCTCCGGACTGGAAAGAGATCCCCTCGGGAGAGCAGCCGGGGGCTGCCCAGACGATGGGACGTCATCCGGAACAGGGTTTCCAGTTCGCACCCTCGCCCTCCCCGGGGGCTCCGCGGGTGGATGTCTGGCTCTACGATGACGGCAAGCTCGACCTGTCCAACATCGACGTGCTGCGAAAAGTCGAGACCGATCTCCTGAGTGGGACGGAGTCGATGCTCGCTCGGGCGGGGATGCTCTACTCGCTGGGTCCTACCGTCTACGACGGCGCGCGGCACCGGCTCTGGCTCCGGATCGTCGCGGGGGAAAAAGGCAGCCGGAAGATCTTCACCTTGGTCGTGCTCCTGCTCCAGACAGAGACAGGGCTCCTCCAGATTGGCGGCTCCGCCCCCGTCGGCGACGAGGATTTCGAGGGTACGTTCCAGGAGATTGTCGGCTCCCTCGAGCTCGACGAAGGCCTGGAGGTCCGTCAGCCACCCACCCACTGGGCTTCTGCTGCCAGGAATTTTCCCCTGGCCCTGCGCAGGGTCTCGAAGGATCGTGTCTTGCCACGCTCCGAGCGGTCCCTTCTCCTGGGGAGCCTGATGCTGGGCTTCCTCATCTCGCTGGCCGGGCTCGCCCAGCCCGTGCTGTCTCTCCTCGACGCCTCCGTCCTCCGCGGCCGTCTCAAGGCCGCCGCCGTCCGCAGGCTGCAAGGCTCGCCTCTGCGCCGGCTACCCCGGGACTCGCCGGTGCAGTCTCTGACCCAAGCCCGATTGCGGCGCGTTCCCCTGCGTTGGTCCCTGGCCTGGCAGATCACCCTCGCTCCGGTCGTCGCCTTCGGGCTGTTGCCTCGCTTCCTCCACAGCCCCCAGATCTACGGACCGATCTTCGGCGCTCTCTCCTATGCCGTGGGCTATAGCCTCCTCGCCGTGGCCGTGGGTCTCCATTACATTCCGAATACCCGAAGACGACCGAAGTATGAGCTCCTTGCCGCTGCCCTCACCGTGCTCGCCGTGCCGGGCACTCTCGCCGATCCCTGGCTCCAGGCGGGAATCGTGGGCCAGGACGCGTTATACCTCTCCTCTACCTATATGGGTAACTTCCTGTCCCAGACCATTTACTTCGTTCTCGCGGGCCTCATCTTTTACCCGCTGCTCCGGACGAGTGGAGATAGGACGGCACGGCGAGCGTCCGCCCTCTACCACCTGACGCACCGGGTCCGCGGCCTACCCGCGGCCCTCGTCGCCGTCGCTCCTCTGTTCCCGGCAGGAGGGCTCTTCGGCTCCGGCTTCCTCTGTCTGGTCGCCTGTTACCTGATCGGCGAGAAGGCCCTGGAGAGCCCTTTCCTCTATCTGCGCTCGTTCCACGATTCCAACAGCTCCGTCGTGCTCGCCAAGATCATCATGCCGGCGGCCGGCCGCTTCGCCCCGGTCCTTTCCACCGCTCATTCCCTGCAGCCGCCGGAGGAGCTTTACCGCAAGACCAACGCCCTGACCACCGCCCGGTTGACGGTCCTTCCGGACGGGGCCTGGCAGGAGTGGATCCTGACCGTCCTGCCCCGCTGCCGGGCGGTCCTAATCGACGCCAGTGTCGCGAGCGGAAGCCTGCTCTGGGAGCTCGAGCAGGCGAGAGCGGCGCTTCCCCCCCAGAAAATCGCGGTGCTGGCGCAGGAGGATGCCTCTGCCATCGACCTCCCCGGAGTGCCGGTCCTGCGCTACCGGCTCGGCTGGCGCGGTCGGCGACAGGCGCGCAAGGCCCTCAGCAGATGGCTGAAAGCACTGCGGCGGGCAGAGAGGAGAAGCCTCCAGCCGACACCCCGATCGTCAGAGGTAAGTTGTTGATTCCGCCAGGGGCAGGCGCACCTCGAACTCGCTCCCCCGGCCCGGGCCATCGCTCCGCGCGCTGACGCTGCCGCCGTGGAACCGCACCAGGTTGCGCACGAGGGTGAGCCCGATCCCCAGGCCGCCGTGGGTGCGGTCGAGCGAGCGGTCGGCCTGCACGAAGAGGTCGAAGATCGAGGGCAGGAGATCGGCCGCGATGCCCTGGCCGTCGTCTCGCACCCGCAGCACCGCCTCGCCGGGCTCGGCGGCGACCTCGACCGCGATCCGCCCCCCCGCCGGCGTGAACTTGGCCGCGTTGTTGAGCAGGTTGGTCAGCACCTGTTCCAGGCGCACCGGGTCGGCCTGGAGCCAGATCGGCACGGGCGGCAGGGCGACCGTCAGGTGATGACCGCGGGCCTCGATCACCCCCGTGCTCCCCTCGACCGCCCGCTCGACGAGCTGTGAAAGCTCGATCCGCTCCGGGCGCAGCTCGATCGTGCCCCGGGTAATGCGCGAGGCGTCCATGAGGTCCTCGATCAGGCGCGCCATGTTGCGGGTCTGCCGGGTCAGCACCTCGAGCAGCCGCTGGCGCACCGCCGCGTCGCCCCCCTTGTGCCGCAGGATCTCGATGGCGGTGACGACCGGAGCCAGGGGGTTCCGGAGCTCGTGCGCCAGCATGGCGAGGAACTCGTCCTTGCTGCGGCCCGCCGCCTCAAGCGCCTCCTGGGCCCTGTGCTGCTCGCTCACGTCGCGCAGCACGGAGAGATGGAGCCCGGGCAGGAAATGGGCCCGGGCCCGGTAGTCGGTGATCCGCGTCGAGCCGTCGGGGCGCAGCACGCGGAAGATGCCGCTCTGCTCCCCCGCGACGACGAACGCCTCCCAGTCCGCCTGGGCCAGCCCCGCGTCGGCGCCGGGGGTGAAGGCCTCGATCGGCTGGCCGACGATCTCCTCCCGCGACCGGCCGTAGAGCGTGCAGGCGGCGGGGTTGGCCTCGATCAGCACCCGCCGGTCGTCGGCCACCAGGATGGCGTCGAGAGCGCTGTCGAAGATGGCGGCGAGCTTGCCCTCGCTGGCGTCGAGCCGCGCCGTCACGCGGTGCCAGTCGACCACCACCGTCGCCAGCAGCCGGGCCACCCGCGCGAGGAGCTGGGCCGCCGCCCCGGCGAAGGCCGCGGGCTGCCGCCAATAGACGCCGAGGGCGCCGACCGGGCCGTCCCGCCCGTGGATGGGGACGAGGAGGGCGGTGTCGATCCCGTGCTCCGCGAGCAGGGGAGGCGCACGGAGCCAGGCCTCGGCGCTCGCATCCTCGACGAGCACCGGCGCGCCGGTCCGCAGGGCATGGCCGGCGTACGACCCCTCGCCGGCCGGGATCGTCGCCCGCCCTACGTGCCCCGGCTGCCAGCCGAACCCGGCCCGCAGCAGCAGGCGCCCATCGGGCGAGAGCTCCCAAAGGGCGGCGAAGTCGGCCGGCAGATGGCGGGCGAGCGCCGTCACGCTCGCCGCGAAGACCGCATCGGGCTCCGCGCCGGAGATCGCCTGCTCGGCGATCTCCCCGATCAGGATGGAATCCCTGGCCGGAGACGGTCCCCCGGGATCGAGAACGGTACGGATGATCTCGAAACCCTCCTTCGAGCTGGCGGAAGCGGATGGAAACGGGGCACCAGCCCGAGCGCTTCCGCGCGAATTCTAGCCTAGAGTCTGCCCGCCGGGTGGGCGATACCGAGGTCTAGCCGATCCGGCGATCGCCTGAAGCAACCGGTGAATCGTGGCGAAGCGATGCCGGATTGAGAGCCAAGGTCCAGGGTGAGATGGTGGAGATTCGGGCCGCCCACCACCCGACGGGCGGCCCGAACCTTTATCGTGGGTTCGCTCAGTTGTCGACCGCGGCCGCGACGCAGAAGCATTCCGACGGGGTGTCGGTCTCGACGATGCCGCCCGCCACCCGCTTCAGCTCACCTTCGACGACGTTCCGCAGGGTCTCCTTCGAGAGCGTCAGCTTGCCGAGCTTCTTTGCCTTGTGCATGGTGACTCCTTTCACCCTTGAGGTGCGCCGCTCGCCTCCTCCCGGGACGGTCGCCGCCGGCCCCGGGCGCGGCAGGTCACGGAAGCGGCCCGTTCCAGCAGCTGCCGTAGACGGAGAGAGGGGA
>JAXDLD010000299.1:0-2594 GCA_034666805.1 Acidobacteriota bacterium | reverse complement strand
GCGGCCGGCATGGCCCTGTCCCTCGCGGGGATCGCCGCCGATGTCGCCAAAGCCGCCGAGATGCCGAGCGGTAGCACCACGACCGGCGCGACCTTCGTCAATTCGAGCAACCACCACGTCACCATCTACACCCGCTTCGGGGCGGACGGTTCCTGCGAGGGGCAGCCCAAGGAGCAGGTGGTCAGCCTCGATGCCAAGCAGACGGTGAGCGTCGACTCCGGCGGCTCCGCCGTCTGCTTCTGCACCCGGGTGCCGGACAACCATGCCTGCCCCAGCGGCTGGATCACGGTCAAGCCCGGCGGCACGAAGCACCTGATGTAGGAAGATCTCTCCCAGGTAGGGCGCCCCGGGCGGGGCGCCCTACCGACTGCCTACGCTACTCGTAGGCAGAATCGTGGTCTGGATGGAGGGACACGAGCCGGAGGAAGTCTCCGTCGCGGTAGCCGATCGCCCGGATCTTGCGGCTGAGGCGGATCGAGCAGGCCTTGGCTCCGTTCGGAGTCTTGATGTGATCCACAGCCTCCCAGTTGAGCCCGGAATGGCTGTAGACAGCAGCCCAATCCATCTGACGCAGGCGCCGGAGCGAAGCGACGACCTGCTTCAGCTCGGCCGTTTCGAGAGTGAAGAAATCGTCCTGGAATTGGGAGCTGTTGAGATCCAGCCGAACGCGGCTACTTCGCGGCACCACGGGGCCACTTCTCCGGCTGCCCCGCGGGGCGCCGCCCTTGCCGGGCCAGAAGCTCGTCGAGGTCGGTCTCGGCAGGCGGGTTCTCCGCCGCCCAGGCCATCCCCCGCTCGATGGCCGACCGGTGCGGCTCCTCGAGAGTCCACAACTGGCTCTCCGGAATCACCGCAACCGGCGTTAGCAGGATGCTGCCATCCGGCTGGCGCCGCAGCCGCAACGTCTTTCCCGCGTAGCTCTTACCCAGCGAGATCTGGCCACTCTTACCCACGGTCTTGATTTCATTGGTGGTTGTGCTCATGTCGTGCCCTCATGCCATCATGCGCTCGGTTGAGTGTAGCTGATCTCCTCGATCACGTCGAACACCCGGTGCGCCTCCGCGTCCGTGATCACCAGCGGCGGCAGGACATAGAGGATGTTCCCCAGCGGCCGGAGAAGCACCCCCCGCGCCAGGGCCTCCGCGTAGAGCCGCGGTCCCAGATCGTCCAGGTAGCCGCCCCCTCGCTCCGGCCGCAACTCGACCGCCGCCATGGCGCCGATCCCCCGCACCTCGGCCACCGCCGGATGAGCGCGCAGGCGGTCCAGCCGTTCCGCGAAGAGCCGTTCCAGCTCCGCCACCCGGCCCAGCCGGTCCTCCTCCTCGAAGAGGGCGAGGCTCTCCAGGGCCACGGCACAGGCCAAGGCATTGCCGGTGTAGGAGTGACCGTGGAAGAGGGTCCTTGTCCGGTCGTCGGAGAGGAAGGCACGGTAGACCTCGTCCGAGGCCAGGGTCGCCGCGAAGGGGAGATAGCCCGCGGTCAGCGCCTTCGACAGGCAGAGGATGTCGGGGACGATGGGGCCGTGCTCGCAGGCGAAGAGCTTCCCCGTGCGGCCGAAGCCGGTCAGGACCTCGTCGGCGATCAGGGGGATCCCCCGCCGCGCGGTCTCCTCCCGCACTTCGCGGAGGAAGCTGGACGGCTGGACGAGCATCCCCCCCGCCCCCTGGAGCATGGGCTCCAAAATCACCCCGGCCACCCGCTCCCCCTCCCTGTCGAGGATCTCCGCTAGCGAGGGCGAGGCGCTGCCGCGCGCCGCGGAGACCGGGGTCCGCGCCCGGCGAACGGCGAAGAGGAGCTGTGAGAAGCGGTCGTGGAAGATGCCCGTCCCGGAGGCCGCCATGGCGCCGAAGGTGTCGCCGTGGTAGGCGTCGTCGAAGGCGACGAAGAGGTCCCTCCCCTCTTCCCCGCGGTTCTTCCAGAGCTGCCAGGCCATCTTCAGGGCCACCTCGACCGCCGTCGAGCCGTCGTCGGAGTAGAAGACCCAGGGGAGGCGCCCGGGCGCGCGCTCGGCGAGAGCGGCGGCCAGGCGCGCCCCCGGCTCGTGGGTGAAGCCGGCGAAGATCACCTGCGCCAGGGTCCCCGCCTGGCGGGCGAGAGCGCGGTTCAGGCGCGGATGGTTGTGGCCGTGGAGGTTGACCCACCAGGAGGACACGCCGTCCAGCAGCCGCCGGCCGTCCGCCAGATGGAGATAGACACCCTCGGCGCGGACCACCGGCAGCGGCGGCGGGGCGACCTGCATCTGGGTGTAGGGGTGCCAGACGTGGCGCTGATCGAGGGCGATCCAATCGAGCTCGGTCCAGGGAAGGGTCAAGTCAGGGACCTCCAGAGCCGCCCCTCGGGATCGAAGTCGCGGGCGGCGGCGGCGATCCCCGCGCGGTCGAGGGTCAGGGGCGGGATCTCGGCGACGACCGCGACCCGCCCCAGGCGTTCGATCGCCCTTCGGTTCGCCGGATTGAAAGGGCCGACGAGCACGACCCCGGCGACCGCCAGGTCCCGGGCGCGCAGGGCTTCGAGGGAGAGGAGGGTATGGTTGATCGTCCCCAGGGTGCTCCTGGCGACGAGGAGACAGGGGAGCCGGGCCGCGACGAGGAGGT
>JAXDLD010000298.1:0-3366 GCA_034666805.1 Acidobacteriota bacterium | reverse complement strand
CTCCACCAGCACGAGCTCACTCCCCCTCTCCAGGATCAGGTCGATCTCCAGGCCGTTCCGGTCGCGATAGAAGGAGAGCCGCGGCCGATGGCCGCGATGGAGGTGGGCCTTGGCGACCTCCGCCACGACCCAGGTCTCGAAAAGGGCTCCCCGCAGGGGGTGGGTTTCGAGCTGCCGGGGACTTTCGATATTCAAGAGGTTGGCCGCTAACCCGGTGTCGTAGAAGTAGAGCTTGGGCGCCTTGATGAGCCGCTTGCCCAGGTTGGCGAAGAACGGCGGCAGCCGGAAGACGATGTAGCTCGCCTCCAGGACCGACAGCCAGGAGCGCGCCGTGGGCTGGGAGATGCCGCAGTCGTTCGCCAGCGACGAGAGGTTGAGGATCTGGCCGGTGCGGCTGGCGCAGAGGCGGAGGAAGGTCTGGAAGAGCAGGAGGTCGCCGACCTGGATGAGCTGCCGCACGTCGCGCTCGACGTAGGTTGCGGTGTAGTCGGCGAGCCATTCGTGCGCCGGGAGGTTCCGCTCGTAGATCCGGGGGTAGCCCCCCTGCCACAGCAGGGTGTCGAGGTCCGCCGGCGGATCGGGAAAGCGGCGGACCTCGGCCAAGGAGAGCGGCAGGAGCTCGGTCAGGGTGGTGCGGCCGGCGAGAGACTGGGTCACGGCGTCGACCAGGGCCAGGTTCTGGGAGCCCGTGAGCAGAAAGCGGCCGGGCCGGGGGTCCTCGTCCACCAACCCCTGGAGATAGGAGAAGACCTGCGGCACCCGCTGCACCTCGTCGATGATGGCCCCGTCTCGGTAGCGAGCGAGGAAGGCGACCGGGTCCTCCTGGGCGAACTCCCGCTGCGCTGGATTCTCCAGCGACACGTACGGCCGGTCGGGGAAGGCCATCCGGCTCAGGGTCGTCTTCCCCGACTGGCGCGGCCCGGTCAGGGTGAGGATCGGATAGCGGGTCGCGAGGTCGAGGAGGCGGGGCTGGAGGAGCCGCTCGATCATCGAGTCAGGATAGCAGAAGTGGGCAAATTCAAAGTTCAACTTTCAATCTGCCCGCCTGGCCCTCCTGGTCTCGCCTTATGCGACGCCAGCTACGCCCGCTCCGGCAGCCAACTCTCCAGCCAGCGTCCGAGGATCAAGGCAGCCCAGAGCGGCCGGGCGTGGTTGGCCCGGCCCGTGCGGTGCTCGGCCAAGAGACGCCCGACGAGGGCGGCGTCCAGAAGTCCCTGGCGCCGGAGTCGCTCCGGGGCGAGCAGGCGGTCGACCTCCGGCGCCAGACCTCCGTTGATCCAGCCGGCCACCGGCACGGAGAGGCCGCGCTTGCGGCGATGGACGACCTCGCGCGGGAGCCAGGCGAGAGCCGCCCGCTTGAGCACCCGCTTGCCTTCGAGGCCGCGGATCTTCTCACCTATAGGCAGGGCGAGGGCGAAGGCGGAGAGGTCGCGGTCGAGGTAGGGGGCCCGGGCCTCGATGGAGCAGAGCATCGTCGCCCGGTCGACTTTCACTAGCAGCCCATCGCGCAGATAGGTCCGGTAATCGAGGAGGAGGGCCGCGGCCGGGTCGCTTCCCGCCTCGGCGAGCAGGGTGTCGAGGCCGGCCCGTTCCCAGCCCGCCCGGTCGCGCACGAGGCCGGTGCCGAACCAGCGGAGGTGGCGCTCGGCCCAGGGGCGCTCGGCCTCGGCCAGGAACCGCTTGAGCAGGTACTCGACGGTCACCTTACGGCCGGAGGCGGGGAGCCGGGCGAGGCCGGCGGAGAGGCCGCGCCGCAGGGGGCCCGGCAGCCCGAGGAACCACGGGGCGAGGCGATGGCCGAGGTAGGTGGGGTAGCCGCCGAAGAGCTCGTCGGCACCCTCGCCGGAGAGGATCACCTTGACCTCCTCCCGCGCCGCCCGGGCCAACAGGTAGACCGGGAGGGTGGCGGGATCGGCGAGGGGCTCGGCGATTCCCTCGGTCACCGCCGTCCAGGCCTCCATCAGCGCCGGCTCGTCGCAGGGCACCTCGACGTGACGGGTGCCGAGCTGCCCGGCGACCCGGACCGCCCAGGCGGACTCGTCGTACGAGGGGGCCGTGAAGCGGGCCGAGTAGGTGTGCACCCGCTCCGCCCCCAGGCTCCGGGCGGCGAGGGCCGCGAGGATCGAGGAGTCGAGCCCACCGCTCGTGAAGACCCCGACCGGCACGTCGGCCACCACCTGCTTGGCGACCGCGACTTCGAGGAGCGAGCGGAGGCGGGGCACCGCTGGCTCAGAACCGGAGGCGATGCCGGCGATCTGGGCCGGGTCCCAGTAGCGGACCCGGTCCTCTTCGCCATCCTGAGAGAAGCAGAGGAAGGTGCCCGCCTCGACCCGGCGCACGGCGGTGAAGAGAGTGCGCGGCTCCAGGACGTAGCCCAGGGCGAGGAACTGGGCGAGGGCCACCTCGTCCAGGTCCCGGGGCAGGCGCGGGACTCCGAGGAGCGCCTGGACCTCCGAGGAGAACCAGACCGCACCTTCCAGACGGGCGTAGAACAGGGGCTTCTCCCCTGCCCGGTCGCGGGCGAGGATCAGCCGCCGCTCCACGCTATCCCAGAGGGCGAGGCCGAACATGCCGTCGAGCTCGGCCAGGCCGGCCAGGCCACGATCGCGATAGAGAGGGAGGATGGTTTCGACGTCGGAGCGCGAGACGAACGGGTAGTCCCGGTAGCGCCGGCGCAGCTCGGGGGCGTTGTAGATCTCGCCGTTACAGGCGAGCCAGAGCCGACCGTCCGGGCTCGTGAAGGGCTGGTCGGCGCGGGGGTCGAGGTCGACGATGCGCAGGCGCTCGGTACCCAGCCCCACCCCCGCCTGCACCCGGAGGGCATGGCCGTCCGGGCCGCGGTGGCGGAGAGCAGAGCCCATCCCCGCGAGGGTCTCTTCGAGCGCGGCCGAGCCGCCCAGGAGCCCGCCGCCCGGCGAGACGGCACCGTAGATCCCGCACACGCTTAGGAAGTGCCAGCCGGTGGCGCGGTGCAGGGCCCGTAGGCGGCGAGCTCGTCGTCCGCGTAGCGCAGGGGCAGGCCGGCCCCGGCGAGAATCGCCCGGTTCGGACGATCCTGGCTGTGGACGACGAAGAGCATCGGGTGGACACAGGCGGCGAGGGCGCCCTGCCACCATTCGAGCGGCCGGAGAGGGGTCGCCGGGGCCGCGAGCCACTTCGAGTAGGAGTCGATGAGGTAGTTGCTGGTCAGCTCCCGGCCGCGCGGGCCGGCGACGAGGATGGTGCGCTGGAGATAGAACGGAAGCGAGGGCGGGTAGACCCGCACCCCCACCACCTCGACCCCCGGCGTGAGCCGCGGCGCGATGGCCGCGGCCAGGTCGCGCGAGGAGAAGGCGTCGCCCAGCTCGCCGAGCACGGGGACGAAGA
>JAXDLD010000297.1:0-11873 GCA_034666805.1 Acidobacteriota bacterium | reverse complement strand
CTGGCGCGAAAGGGAGATGGTCCTCCCGGACCCAAGGCCATCTGGATCGGCCTTCAGCGCACCCGAGACTTTGTCATCGCCATCGAGGCATTCGACAATCTCGCTTAGATGTGTGTAAGAGCATGGGTTAGGAGGGGGGCGGTTCCGTCCGCCCAAGAGGGTTCTGTGGACAGCGCAGCCACCCCCCTCCTGGCCTCCCCCCTTCCCCAACCACCCCCGCCCAGGGGGGAGGAAACCCCCGCCCCCCACCTCGACATCGGCCGTCTGCCCACCTCCGGCCCGCTCTTCGTAGGACGCGAGCCGGAGCTCGCCCGGCTCGATTCGGCCTGGGAGAACCCTAGCGTACACATCCTCACCTTCGTAGCCTTCGGCGGAGTGGGCAAGTCGTCCCTGGTAGGACGCTGGCTCGACCGCCTGGCCGCCGACGGCTGGCGCGGCGCCCGGCGGGTGCTCGACTGGTCCTTCTACAGCCAGGGCACCGAGGAGCGCGTCACCTCGGCGGACCGCTTCCTCGATTCCGCCCTAAGCTTCTTCGGCGATCCCGACCCCAAGGCCGGCGCGCCGCGGGACCGCGGGCTGCGGCTGGCCGAACTGGTGCGGAAGGAGAAGACCCTCCTCGTGCTCGACGGCGTCGAGCCCCTCCAGCACCCGCCGGGCCCCCTCGCCGGCCGGCTCAAGGACCCGGGACTGGCTGCCTTCTTGAAATCCCTGGCCGGGAGCAACCCCGGCCTCTGCGTCATCACCACCCGGGAGCGCATCGCCGACCTGGAGTCCTTCCCGAGGACCGCTCCGCAGGTGGACCTGGAGACCTTGTCGCCGGAGGCAGGGGCGGAGCTGCTGCGGCAGCTTGGGGTGAAGGGGAAGGACTCCGAGCTGCGGGCCGCTTCCGTGGAGTTGGGGAACCACGCCCTGGCGCTGATGCTCTTCGGCAACTACCTCGGTCGGGCCTACGGCGGCGACGTGCGGCGGCGCCGGGAGGTGGATCTCGGCAAGGCGGACGAGCGGCTGGGAGGGCATGCACTTCGGGTCATCCGGGCATACGCCCGCTGGTTGGGAGAGAGGCCGGAGCTGGCAGTCCTGCGCCTGCTGGGACTGTTCGACCGGCCGGCGGCAAAGGAGACCCTGGCGGCCCTGCGGGCCAAGCCGGAGATTCCGGGGTTGACCGAGCCGCTCGTGGAACTCTCGGAGGAGGATTGGCAGTGGGCGGTGTCGAGCCTGCGGGAGCACGGTTTCTTGCTGCCCGCCGATCCCCAGCAGCCGGGAGCCCTGGATGCTCATCCACTGGTGAGGGTCTACTTCCAGGAGGAGCTGGAAAAAGAGCGTCCCCAGGCGTGGCGGGAAGGAAACCTCCGGCTCTACGAGCACCTGAAGCGAGTGGCAACGGAGTTTCCTGAAACGCTGGAGGCGATGGAGCCGCTTTATACCGCGGTGGTTCACGGCTGCCGGGCGGGGCGACAGCAGGAAGCGATGGACGAGGTCTTCTGGAGGCGAATCCGTCGGCGGGAGAAAGCCTTCAGTTGGAGAAAGATCGGAGCCTTCGGCTCAGATCTAGCGGCGCTGGCGGGCTTCTTCGATCGCCCCTGGGACCAGCCTTCGCCCCGCCTCAGAGCAGAGTGGCAGGCGTTCGTCCTCAACGCGGCCGCCTTCTGCCTGGGCGCGCTGGGCCGGCTGGCGGAGGCGGTCCAGCCGATGCAGGTTGGATTGGAAAGACGCATTGCTCTGGAGGACTGGGCGAACGCCGCGATCTCCGCCAGCAACCTCAGCGAGCTGACCCTGACCCTGGGCGAGGTGGGGCGGGCCGTGGCCTTCGGGGAGCAGAGCGTCGCTCTGGCCGACCGCAGCGGCGATGCCGCCGAGCGGATGATCAACCGGACGATTCAGGCCGATGCCCTGCACCAGGCAGGTCGGTGGGAGGAGAGCGCGGAGGCCTTCCGCGAGGCTGAGGTGATGCAGGCGGAGTGGCAGCCCGAGTACCCCCGGCTCTATTCGCTGCAGGGCTATCGATATTGCGACCTGCTGCTGAGCCGCGGGGAGCCGGAGGACGGGGCCGGGCTGGACGGCCTCGCCGCAGCCCAGGAGGAGGAGGTGCAGCGGTTCCGGCAGGCTTGCAGAGAGGTGCAGGAGCGGGCGGGAACGGCGCTAGAGACGGCCATCGCCTATGGAGACCCCCTCTCCATCGCCCTCGACCACCTTAGTCTGGAACGATCGCACCTCGGCCTCGCTCTCACCGCTGTCGGACAGGCGACTCCCGGCGAGGAGGCCGAGGCGGACTTCGCCCAGGCCGCTGAGCACCTGGAACGCGCTGTGGAGGGGCTGCGGCAGGCGGGAAGAGAGGATTACCTCCCGCGCGGCCTCCTGGCCCGGGCCGCGTTGCACCGCCTGCGGGGTAACCGGGCCGGTGCCGCAGTGGACCTCGCCGAGGCCCTGGAGATCGCCGAGCGGGGCGGGATGCGCCTCCACGCCTGCGACGCCCACCTGGAGTGGGCGCGCCTCGACCTCCAGCAGGGCGACACCGCGGCGGCCTGGAAGCACGAGGCAGCAGCGCGGCAGCTTGTGAAGGAGACGGGGTACGGGCGGCGGGAGCGGGAGGTGGCGTGGCTGGAGCGGCGGCTCGATCGACGCGAGTGACCTACCACTGCTCCACCGCGTCCCCCGGCCGCTACGCCGGGACTTTTCCCATCCACAGACGGCTCGCAAGGCGATGAAACAGCGTTCCCCGTGTTTCAACCTCCGGTCCGAGCCGCTCGCGACCCTTCCCCAGCGTTCCCGCCGGGGTCCGTAGCGTCCCCAAGAAGAGCCCCAGCGTCCCAAAGAGGGCTTCCAGCGTTCCCACGGGCGCCCCTTGTGTTTCCACTGACCTTTCTTGTGTTCCCAATAGGGTTTCCAGCGTCTCCAGCTGGACTTCCAGCGTCTCCAGCTGGACTTTTTGTGTTCCAATCGGACTACCCAGCGTTCCCAAGTGGACTTCTTGTGTTCCAGCCGGAGTTTCCAGCGTTCTAATTGGAGTTTCCAGTGTTCCCAACTCGACTTCCAGCGTTCCCAACCGGCATTGGAAACACTCCAGAGCCCATTGGAGACGCTGAAATGGCTCGTAGGAACGCTGGGGAAGCTCCTGGGAACACTACGGAGGGTCGTAGAGACGCTGGGGGCGGTCTTATAGATGCCGCGGACGGTCGTCGAAACGCTGGGTAAGCTCCCGGAGACTCTTCGGGACGGCGTGGAAACACTGGAGAAGGTCGTGGAGACGCTGCGGAGGTGCCCGGATGCTCCGGAAGTGCGGACGGACACGCTGGCGACGTCTCTACCGCCTCCGGTATCGTTCCGCCGTCAGCGCGGAGTCTCCTCCCCCGTAGGCCACAGGGTATAACCGATCCCCGAGGCCGTCACCAGGTAGCGCGGGGCCGACGCGTCGGCCTCGATCTTCCGGCGCAGGCGGTGGACGAGCTGCTTCAAGAGCTGGCGGTCGCCCGTGCCGCGGTTTCCCCAGACGTGGGAGAGGAGCCGCTCGGCGGGCAGGGTGTGGCCGGCGTTGGCGACCAGCAGGTGGAGGAGGCGAAACTCCAGGTTGGTGAGCCGCACCGGCGCGGCGTCCCGCACGGCCACCCCCTGGGTCTCCAGGTCGAGCGCCAGGTCCCCCGCCACCAGGGGGGCCGGCTTCTCCACCCCGGCCCGGCGCAGGAGCGCCCGCACCCGGGCCAGGAGCGTGCGCGGGGAAAAAGGCTTGGTCAGGTAGTCGTCCGCCCCCAGGTCGAGCCCCTGGACCAGGTCCTCCTCGCTTCCCCGCACCGTGAGGATCATGACCGGCGTGGCCGACTCTTCGCGGATCTTCTTGCAGACCTCGAAACCCGAGAGGCGCGGCAGGTTGACGTCGAGGATGACCAAGGCCGGCTGCTCGCTCGCGAACGCCGCGAGCGCCGCCGGGCCGTCGGCGGCCTCGACCACCAGGTAGCCGGCGTGGCGGAGAGCGAAGGCGATCAGGTTCCGCAGGTCGGCGTCGTCGTCGACGACGAGAATCTTCATGCCACCTCCCTCTCCCCTACTGCCGGCGCGGCGCGCGGCAGGACGACGCGGATGCGGGCGCCCCTGGCTCCAGAGCCCTCCCGCCGCGACTCCGCCTCAACCCGGCCGCCATGGCGCTCGACGATCGACTTGACGATCCACAGCCCGAGCCCCATCCCGCTCTCGACCGGCTCCTCGCCGGCCGAGCGGACGAAGCGCTCGAAGAGCGACCCCGGCCCCCCCTCCGGCAGGCCCGGCCCCTCGTCCTCCACCCACAGGGCCACCCCGCCGGGCTCGACGGCGCCGCGGATGGCGATGGTCGTCCCCTCGGGGGCGAACTTGTTGGCGTTGGCGAGGAGATTGACGAAGACCTGGGTCAGGCGCGGGGCGTCGCCGACGATCGCCGGCAGGGGGTAGGGCAGGTCGACCTCCAGGCGCTGGCCGCGCTGGCCGAGGAGCGGGCGCATGAGCTCGGCCGCCTGCTCGACCACCTCGTCGAGCGCCACCGGCCGGCGCCGTATCCCCGCCTCCCCGGACTCGATGCGGACGCTCTCCAGGAGGTTGTCGACGAGCTGGGTGAGGCGGAGAGTCCCGCGCTCCAGCGACTCGACGAGCCCCGCCGCCTCGCCGGCCTGGCCGAGACCGCCGACACTGCCGCCAGCACCGGCGTCGAGCTCGGGCAGGCGGTCGCGCAGGAGCTCGATCGAGGCGAGCTGGGCGGCGAGCGGGGTCTTGAACTCGTGCGAGATGTTGGCGAGGACGGTGTCGCGCAGCCGGCGGGTGGCTTCGACCTCGGTCTCGTCCCGCATCACCTGGAACTGCCGGTCCCCGGCCGGCTGGGAGCTGGTGAGGGACACCGTCCGCCGCCCTCCGCTCGCGAGGGCGAGGTGCTCGGTGGCGCGGGCGATCCCTCGAAAACGGGCGTGGACGATGGGGCAGCGCTCCTCGCACGGGCGCACCCCGTCCGGCCCCTCCGGGCGGAGGACGTCGCCGCAGAAGCGGCCGGTCGCCTCCTCCGGAGCGATCCCCAGGAGGGCGGCGGCCTGGGGGTTCAGGTAGCGCACCCGGCGGTCGCGGTCGACCTCGAAGACCCCCACGGCGATACCGGAGAGGATGGCCTCCGCCTCGGCCTGCTTCCTTCGTAACTCGGCGGTCACGCCGAGCAGGCGCCGGCGCATCTCCTCCATGGTGACGGCCAGGCTCCAGACCTCGGCGCCGGCCCCGTCCGGCACCTGCGGCATGGGGGTTTCGAGATCGCCGCGGCCGATCCGCGCCGCCGCCGTCGTCAGCGCCCGGACCGGCCGCGCCAGCTGCCGGCTGAGGACGACGCCGGCAAAGAGGGCGAACGCCGCGACCCCGAGGGCGAGGAGCGGGTGACGGGCCGCCGCCGCGGCCAGGGCGGCGGCGGCCAGGAGCACCAGGGCAGCGTTCAGGCCCAGGAGCAGGGTGCTGAGCGGGAACCGGCGCATACCGGCTAGTGGGCGGACCGCCACTCGATGACGGTTTTCAGCAGCAGGGTCACGAGGGCGAGGAGGGTGAGGAGCGAGGCGACCGCGAAGGCGGCCGTGAACTGGTACTCGTTGTAGAGGATCTCGACGTGGAGAGGGAGCGTGTTGGTCAGCCCCCGGATGTGGCCGGAGACCACCGAGACCGCCCCGAACTCCCCCATCGCCCGGGCGTTGCAGAGGACGATGCCGTAGAGGAGCCCCCACTTGATCTTCGGCAGGCTGATGCGGCGGAAGGTCTGCCAGCCCGAGGCGCCCAAGGTCACCGCCGCCTCCTCCTCGTCGTTCCCCTGGGCCTGCATCAGGGGGATGAGCTCGCGGGCGATGAGCGGCGAGGTGACGAAGATCGTCGCCAGGACGATCCCCGGCAGGGCGAAGATGACCTTGACGTCGTGCGCCTGGAGGAGCGGCCCGAGGACCCCGTGGGCGCCGAAGAGGAGGACGAAGACCATGCCGGCGATGACCGGTGAGACGGCGAACGGCAGGTCGATCAGGGTGATGAGGACATTTTTCCCCCGGAAGCGGAACTTGGCGATGGCCCAGGCCGCGGCGAGGCCGAAGAGGAGGTTGACCGGCACCGCAGAGGCCGCCGCCAGGAGGGTCAGGCGGACCGCCGAGAGGGCGACCGGCTCGCGCACGGCGGCGAGGTAGACCTTCCAGCCGTCCGCGAAGCCCTTGACGAAGACGAGGAGGAGCGGCACGACGAGGAAGAAGCCGAGGAAGGCGAGCGCCAGGCCGATCAGCAGGTAGCGGACGAGCCGCGGCTCGGTGAGCGGTCCGCCGCGCGCCGGCCCCGCGCTCACTCCGGCGAGACGGTTTCCCCCCGCGTGCATGGCCTAGTCGCTCTCCGCCGGCCGCAGGAAGCGGCTGCGGCGCCAGGCGAGGAAGTTGATGAGGAGGAGGAGCCCGAAGGAGACGGTCAGGAAGACGAGGGCGATCGCCGTCGCCCCGGCGTAGTCGTACTGCTCGAGCTTGATCATGATGAGGAGCGGGGTGATCTCGGAACGCATGGGCATGTTGCCGGCGATGAAGATGACCGACCCGTACTCCCCCAGGCCGCGGGCGAAGGCGAGGACGAAGCCGGTGGCGGCGGCGGGGACGAGCTCGGGGAAGATGATCCGCCGGAAGGCCGTGGCCCGGGTCGCCCCCAGGCTCGCCGCCGCCTCCTCGACCTCGGGATCGAGGTCGCGGAGCACCGGCTGCACGGTGCGGACGACGAAGGGGAGGCCGATGAAGGTCAAGGCGACGATCACCCCGAGCGGGGTGTAGGCGACCTTGATCCCCAACGGTTCCAGCCACTGCCCCAGCCAGCCGTTCGGCGAGTAGATCGAGGCCAAGGCGATGCCGGCGACCGCCGTGGGGAGGGCGAAGGGGAGGTCGACCAGGGCGTCGATGAGGCGCCGGCCCGGGAAGGTATAGCGCTCGAGCACCCAGGCGACGACGATGCCGAAGACGGCGTTGATCACCGCCGCCCCCAGGGCCGCGAGCAGGCTCAGGCGGTAGGCGGCGAGGGTGCGGGGCGAGCTGACGGTGCTCCAGAAGGCGCTCCAGGTGAGGGTCGCGCTTTTGAGCAGCACCATCGAGAGCGGGATGAGGACGATGAGCGACAGGTAGAGAAGGGTGAAACCCATGGCGAGGCCGAAGCCGGGGAGGATGTTGTCTCTCCCCCGCCGCGACCGCTGCGACCGCCCCAGGCGAGGCCCCCCCGTCCCGGCGCCCTCGGCGCCCCCGGGCACGGGCAGGGGAAGCGGTACGTCCCCCGCGATCGGTCTCTTGGGCCTCGCCTCCACGCTCTCCATACTACCTGCCCTGGTAGATCTGATCGAACAGCCCGCCGTCGGCGAAGTGGGTCTTCTGGGCCTTCGTCCAGCCGCCGAACAGCTCGTCGATGGTGAAGAGCTTCATCGGCGGGAACTTCGCGCCGTACTTGGCGACCACCGTGGCGTTTCTCGGCCGGTAGTAGTTCTGGGCGGCGATCTCCTGCCCCTCCGGGGTGTAGAGGAACTCCAGGTAGGCCTTGGCCACGGCCTGGTTGCCGTGCTTCTTCGCCACCTTGTCGACCACCGCGACCGGCGGCTCGGCGAGGATGCTGACCGAGGGGGCGACGATCTCGAACTTGCCCTTGCCCAGCTTCTCGACCGAGTAGAGGGCCTCGTTCTCCCAGGCGATCAAGACGTCGCCGATCCCGCGCTCGACGAAGGTGACGGTCGAGCCCCGCGCCCCGGTGTCTAAGACCGGCACGTTCTTATAGAGCTTCCCCACGAACTCCTTGGCCTTGGCCTCACCGACGCCAGTGCCGCCGTTGGCCTTCAGGGCGTAGCCCCAGGCGGCAAGGTAGTTCCAGCGCGCGCCACCCGAGGTCTTGGGATTGGGGGTGATCACCGAGAGCCCCGGCCGGACGAGATCGGCCCAGTCCTTGATCTTCTTGGGATTGCCCTTGCGGACGAGGAAGACGATCGTCGAGGTGTAGGGCGTGCTGTTGTTGGGGAGGAGAGTCTGCCAGTTCTTCGGCAGGAGCCCGGAGGCGGCGACCGCGTCGACGTCGTAGGCCAGGGCCAGGGTGACGACGTCGGCCTCCAGGCCTTCGATCACCCCCCGCGCCTGCTTGCCCGAGCCGCCGTGCGATTGCAGGATGTTGACGTCCTGGCCGGTCTTCGCTTTCCAGGCCTTGGCGAAGGCGGCGTTCTCCGCCTGGTAAAGCTCGCGGGTGGGGTCGTAGGAGACGTTCAGGAGCGTCGCCGGTTTGACGGCGGGTGCCGCCAGGGCGGGCAGACCGGCAGCGAAGAGGCCGCCGAGTCCCAGTAGAGCTGCCGATATCTTGCGAGAGCCTCTCATCTGCATGTCCTCTTCTAGAAGGAGATCTGGATGCGGTCGAGCACGACCTTCTCGTCCGGACGGTTGCCGGTCGCGGCACCGCCCTTGAACCGGGTCTGCTCGTAGTCGAGCATGAAGCGCACGCCGCGGGTCAGGTACCAGTTGAGCCCCACGGCCCAGGCGGTGGCGCGGGAGGCGGCCGAGGCCGGGTTGGCGAAGAAGGGGAATGCCTTGTCGTCGACCTCCAGCCGGTTGTAGCGGGCGGCGAGCTCGAGCGCCCCCCAGTGGTGCTGGGAGCTGTCGAAGGGCTGCTTCGGATCGACCCCGCGGTAGGAGGTCTCGCCGCCGAAGAGGACGTAGGAGGCCGCCGCCTGCCAGGCGTCGTTCTCGATCCTGGCCGAGGCCGCCCCGCGGCTCACCTCCTGCGAGGAGCGGACGTACTCGGCGAGGAGGCCGAAGGGCCCGGCGTACCAGTACGCTTGCGGCGACAGGCGCTGGCGCCGGCCGTTCGCCAGGGTGGTGCCGGCGGCGGTGCCGTCGGCGCGGTAGGAGAAGAAGGTGAGCTGGCCGCCGGTCTTGTAGCTGGGGAGGCCGGTCGTGGCCGCGGACGTGGCCGTGCCGCTCTGGTTGCCGGTCGAGGCGGCGATGCCGACCCCTAATCCCTTGCCCGGCCCGGCGGTCGCCGCGAACGGGGTGAAGAAGATCCGCCCCGCCGTGTCCTTGCCATTGTTGGTGTCGAGGTCGCCGTTGCCGGCGTCGGCCACGCCGTTGAAGACGCCCAGGGCGTAGGAGATCCGGTTGCTCGCACTCCCGCCGAAATCCCCCTGGAGCTGGACCCCGAGGTCGCGGTTGGGGACCAGGTTGGTCGGCAGGGCGCGCTCGACGAAGAGGATGTCGGTTGCCGACTGCAGGCGCTCCAATCCCACCGGCGGCTTGAACTTGCCGGCCCGGACCTGGAAGCCGGGGAGGAAGCGGGCGTTGACATAGGCGTCCTGGAGGACGGTCGTGCCGCCGCCGAAGTCCGGCATCAACCGGAAGTCGAAGATCTTGAAGACCGTCCCTTCGAGGATCGGCCGGGCGCGGCGGAGGATGAAGGTGTCGACCCCGCGCTTCAGGTGCTCGTCCTGATAGAAGCGGCCGTCGAGCTGGACATAGCCGCGCAGGCGGAGCTGGAAGGCGTTGTCCGCCGAGCGGATGGAGAAGCCGTCGCGGCCGGCGGTGACCGAGGCCGCGGACTTGGCCTTCTCGGCCGCCTGCTCGTCGGCGACCTCGCCGCGGCGCTCGAGGATGCGGACCTTCTGGTCGAGCTCCTCGATCCGCTGCTCCGGAGTCTGGGGGGACTCCGCGGCGGGCGGGTTCTGGGAAGCGGGCTCCGGGGTCTGCGCCGTCTGACCCAACGTTGGGGTGGTCAGCAGCCAGGCGCACCCCAATCCGAAAAGCAGGTGATTCCTCATGCTGGGATCTCCAAGACAATCAAAATGAAAGCTTCAGGCCGCCGCCCCATGGGCGCGGACGATGAGGACGGGCTGGTTGGCGTCTTCCAAAACCCGGCGCAGAACCCCGGCGAGCGGCACCTTGCCGCGGCGGCCCCGGCGATCGGTGAGCGGAGCGCCGAGGACCAGGAGGTCGTGCCCGCCCTCCTTCATCTCGGCCAGGATCTCGGCCGCCACGGCGCCGCGCCGGATGCGGGTCTCGGCGGGGACCCCGAGCCGGGCGAGGGTGCGGACGGAGGCGGCGAGGAAGCGCTCGACGAAGGCGCGGGCCTCCTCGCCGTCCTCCTCTTCGGGGAGGACCTTGAGCACCGTGGCCTGGGCTCCCAGGTGGCGCACGAGGCGGCCGGCGAAGAGGACGTCCTCCTTGCCCGGCTCGCCCACGGCGACGCAGATGAGGACCCGCGAGGGGGCCGCCCGCTCGCTGGGGACGAGGAGGAGGTGGTGGTCGCCCGCCTGGAGCATGCGCTCGGCGAGCTCGATCCCGGTCTTCTTGGGGAAGCCGAGCACCACCAGGTCGTGCTGGCGGCGCTCCGACTCCTCCGCCACCGCCTCCTCCGCCGGGCCGGCGGCGGCCCGGGCGTCGAGCGAGGCGAGGCCGCTCCCCAGCTTCTCCTTGGCGTCCTGGATCGAGCCCTCGACCCGCTCGGTCTCCCCGGCGCGGCCGGGCGACCCATGGCTCCAACGATCGATCCCGAGGACCGTCACCCGGGCGTGCGCCATGCGGGCGATCTGTCCGGCGAGGGCGACCGCCGCCTTGGCGTGCGGGGACCCGTCGGTGGGGAGGAGGAGCGAGAGACCGGGGTGGACGAGGGCATGGACCCGGCTCACCCCGACCCAGACGTCGTCGCCGGGCTCGAGCGGGAAGCGCCGCGACTGGTGCTGCGAGCGGCTCGCCTCGACGAGGAGGAAGTCGCCGCCGAAGGGGGCGGCGGGGGCGATCGTGCGGGTGCCGGGGAGGGCCGGGAGGCGCAGGCGCAGGCGCTCGACCGAGCCTAAGAAGCTGCTCTGCTCGACCACCCCCCTTCCGAGGACCGGGTCGGTGATCTCGGCCGCCGCCTCGCGCAGCGTCACGTCCTCGGGGCGGAAGAGGACCTGGACCCGGCGCGGGTCGGCGGGTGTTTCGGCGTCCTCGTCCTCCGGGCTCATGGGGAACTCGAGCGGCCCGACCTTGACCCCCCGCGGCGTGCACTCCCCCACCACCAGGTTGGCGGTGCCCAGGAAGGTCGCCGCGAACTCGGTCTGCGGGCGCAGATACAGCTCCTCGGGGGGACCGTACTCCAGCAGGCGGCCGAAGTTGAGCACCGCCAGGCGGTCGGCGAGCTCGAAGGCCTCCTCCTGGTCGTGGGTGACGAAGATGGTGGTGACGGAAAGCTCGCGCTGGATCTCGCGGATGGTCCGCCGCAGCTCCATCCGGATGCGGGCGTCGAGAGCGCCGAACGGCTCATCGAGGAGGAGCACCTGGGGCCGGTGGGCGAGGGCGCGGGCGAGGGCCACCCGCTGCTGCTGACCGCCCGAGAGCTGGCGCGGCATGCGGTTGCCGAGGCCGGCCAGGCCCACGAGCTCCAGGAGCTCGTCCCGCCGGTGGCGGCGCTCGGCCCGCGAGACGCGGCGGATGGAGAGCCCGAACTCGACGTTCTCGGCCACCGTCATGCTGCGGAAGAGGGCGTAGTGCTGGAAGACGAAGCCGACCTCCCGTTTCCGCGGGGGCAGGTGGGTGACGTCGTGGCCGTGGAGCAGCACCCGCCCGCCGTCGATCCCGGTCAGGCCGGCGATCATGCGGAGCACCGTGCTCTTGCCGCTGCCGGAAGGGCCGAGGAGGACGAAGAACTCCCCGTCGGCGATCTCCAGGGAGATGTTGTTGACCACCGGGTGGTCCTGGTAGCGCTTGGTGAGCTGATCGAGGACGATCGACATGGGTTCCCCCGCTGACTCAAAGGTGGAGGTTAGAGCGGAGCGGTGATGCTGTCAGTCGAAAGGCGGTGACAAAGGAGGGAGGTTTTGTCACCGGCCGGCGCTCCTGCTACACTGGTAGGGCAAGCCGTAGCGAGAACGTTCGGAGGGA
>JAXDLD010000296.1:0-6121 GCA_034666805.1 Acidobacteriota bacterium | reverse complement strand
GCAGCAGGCCCAGGCCAAGCCGGCGGCGGCCCCCGCCGCCGCCCCGCAGGCCTCAACCTCGCATGATGACCAGGACCGCCAGAAGGCGGCCGCCGTCCTCCAGCTCTTCCAGCAGATGGGCCTGCAGGGCGACGACCTCGGGGTGCGGTTCGACGGCGACAAGGTCACCCTGACCGGCAAAGTCCAGACCCAGGAGGAGCGCGAGAAGCTCATCCTTCTGGCCGGCAACCACCAGGGCATCGCCAGCGTCGACGACCAGCTCCAGGTCGCCAAGCCGGAGCCCGAGGGGACGTTCTACGACGTCAAGTCGGGAGACAGCCTGTCGAAGATCGCCAAGCAGTTCTACGGCGACGCCAACAAGTACAACCAGATCTTCGAGGCCAACCGGCCGATGCTCAAGACCGCGGACGAGATCTACCCCGGCCAGAAGCTCCGCATCCCGGCCCAGGCCGCGGTCGGCGCCCGCGCCTAGAAGTCCCTCCCCTCCAGGCGTCTCCGGTCAACCCGGGGGCGCCGGAGCAATCGGCACGAAGCGCGCTTCTGAAAGAGCGCCCTTGTCGTAGGTACGGATGACGAGGCCCGAGCCGCCGGCGGTCGCCGCGCAGCCGGAGAGGAGCACCAGGCTCCCCGCCCGCGGGGAGAGGACGTGGCTGACTTCGAGCCGGTCGTCGTTCTTGGTGCGGATCTCACTCTTCGACTGGGTGAGGACCGTCCAGTCGCCGGCCGGGTTCAGGCGGGTGAGGAAGATCGACTCCTGCTCCGGGGTCCGGCGGTCGAACCAGGCGAGTTCGAGTGGCCCGCGGCGGTCGCCGATGGGCAGGTCGATCCAGTAGTCCTTGCCCTGGCGCCACATGCCCGTGGTGCCAGTGCCCCAGGGGGTCCAGGTGGAGCGGCGCCAGCTCTTGCCGGAGTTGGACGAGAGATAGACGGCGCCGTCGGCCGAGAGATAGGCGGCGGCGCTCCCGGAGAGGGCCATCACCGCGCCGCGGCGGGCGGGGGGGAGGTCGGGCAGACCCTGCACCCAGACCTCGGGAGATCCGGAGGGGACGAACAGGCCGGTGCCCGAGAGGACTCCGTCCTTGCGCTGGGGCGACGGTACCGCCTGGAGGTCGCCCACCCCCGTCACCATGAGGTTCCCTTTGCTCTTCCAGTCCCGCTCCTCCAGCCGGTAGGCCCAGGCCCGCACCACCCCCTCCTCCTTCCCCTTACCGTGGACGACGAGCCAGGGGGTCCCGGTCTGGTCGTAGGTGGCGGCGGCGGTGATGACGGCCGGCGCCGCGATCGGCTCGCCCAACGGCTCCCAGGCCCCCGCCTTGAAGCGGATCGGCTGCAGGCAGCCGGTGCCGCAAGGGCGGGTGGCGACGACCGGCCCCGGTCCCACCGAGCCGCCGAAACGGCCGTCCGCGGGATCGGGATAGGCCGAGGCCGTAGCGCCGTTGGTCCCAGCTGCCGACAGCTCGACGACCCAGCCCTGGCTACCGCCAGCGAGCGGCGGCACCGCGAGGAGAATCCGGCCGGATTCGGTATCGGTGCCGATCGGCGTCAGGGCCGAGGTCGCGTCGCAGATCGTCCGCGAGGCTGATGCCGCCGGAGCCGGGATCGCCTGCACCGCCTCCGGCGGAGGCGCCGCGGGGGAGGGGAGGGCGGCGAGCAGGAGGGTGGCGGCGACGGGGAGGAGACGGCGGATTTTCATGGGGATGGGAGGGTCCTTTCCGGCGGAGATTGTACGCTGGATGCCGGCACCGTCCCACCGCGGATCACCCGCGCCGGCACCCCCGCCACCGTGGCGCCCGGGGGGACGTCGGCGAGCACCACCGCTCCGGCCCCGATCACCGCGTCGTCGCCGACCGTGATCCCGCCGAGCACCCGGGCGCCGGTGCCGATCGTCACCCGGTCGCCGACCTTCGGGCAGTCGAGCTCGTCGAAGCGGACCTCCCCTAAGGTGACGCCATGGAGCAGGGTGCAATCCTGGCCGATCACCGTCCGCCCGCCGATCACGAGGCCGATCCCGTGGGCGACGATACAGCCGCCGCCGATCTCGGCCCGCGGCAGGATGTCGACCGCGCAGGCCGCGACCGCCCAGCGCCGGCAGACCGCGGGCAGAAGCGGCACCCCCCAGCCCACGAGGGTGTGGCCCATCCGGTAGGCGAGGAGGGCCTGGAAGCCGGAGTCGAAGAGGAGGGCGTCGACGAGAGTGAAGAGGAGGCCGCGGCCCTTGATCTCGCAGAGGCGCCGGAAGTCGCGGGAGAGCCGGGGCCACATCAGGCAGCCCCTGCCTTCCGGGTGCCGCGCCGCAGGGCCCGCAGGAGACCCAGCCGCGGCAGGCGGCTATAGAGAGGATAGAGGCCGTTCGCCTTGAGCCGCCGCTCGAAGCGGCTCTCTCCCGGGTTGACGATCATCCGCGGCAGGGCGAAGAGGTCGCCGGGGCGAGAACCGGGATTCGCGTGAATGCCCACTGCCGCGACGTAGCCGGCGGCGACGGCGGCGGCGCGCGCCCGTCCGTCGAGGTGACCGTAGGGGTAGCAGAAGGTCTGGACCGGCCGACCGAGAGCCGCCTCCAGATCCTGCCGGGAGCCGGCGACCTCCGCCGCCAGCTCCTCCTCCGAGCAGCTGGTCAGGTCGCGATGGGTGCGGGAGTGGGATCCGATCTCGATCCCGGAGTCCGCGAGCCGCCGCAGCTCTCCGGCATTGAGGAGCCGCTCCTCTCGCTCAGTTTCCTCCGGCATCGTCCGATCCCAGCGGTTGCTCCCTCCGATCTCGCCCGAGACCGCGAAGAGGGTCGCGGTCATGCCCCGGCTAGCGAACTCCGGGAAGGCATGCTCGGCGAAGCAGCGGCAGCCGTCATCGAAGGTGAGGACGATGCTCCGCCGCGGCAGGGGCTCACCCCGGGCGGTCCGCGTAGCGGCCTCGGCGAGGGTCCAGGTCCTGTAACCGCCAGAGGCGAGGTCGTCCAGGAAGCGGGCGAATTCGGCGCGATCGAGATAGCTGTCCGGATGGAGGGGCGGCGGCGCGAGGGGGCCGGGCTCGACGTGATGGAGCATGAGGACGGGGGTGGAGATCGGCGTCATTGGCGTCGCAGTATCAGGCTCTGGAGCAGCTCGGCGTAGGCGCGAACCGTACCGGAGACGGGGAAGCGCTCGGCGCGCCGGCGCGGCACCTCTCCCCAGTCCCGTCCGAGGGCCTCCGCGAGCGCCGCGGCATAGGCCGTGGGATCGGTCACGTCACAGAAAACCCCCGCCTCACCCACCACCTCGCGCCGCACCTCCTCGTCCGGCGCCACGGAGGGGAGACCGCAGGCCATGGCCTCCAGGTAGGTGAGGCCGAACGACTCGGTGAGCGAGGGTAGCGTAAAGCAATCGGCGGCGGCGTACCAGGAAGGCATGGCGGAGCGCGGCACCGCCGAGCGCAGGTAGCGGCCGGGGAGGAGCCGCGCTCCCAGCCGGTCGACGGCGGCGCCCTCCGGCCCTTCCCCCAGGAGGACGAGGCTGCCCCGCCCCAGGCGCGCCACGGCTTCGATCGCCAGGTGCATCCGCTTGTGATCGTCGATCGCCCCGGCGGCGAGGACGATCGGCCGCGGCAGGTCGAGGGCGACCGGGGTGGCGTCCGGCCGGAACGGCCGGAAGACATCGAGATCGACCCCGTGGGGAATGACCGCGATCCGCGCCTTGGGCGCCCTTGCCCGGACCATCCGCGCCGCGGCTTCGGTGAAGGTCACCACCCGGTCCGGCCCCTGGCGCGCGAACGCCCCCTCCCACTTCGGGCTGTTGCCGTGGGCGATGTCGACAAAGGGAACCCCCCGGAGCCATCGCAGCAGCCGGCAGAGCCAGGCGCCGACGAGCCCGCCCTCCATGACGACAGCGTCGTATCCGCCGCCCCAGAGGCCCGGGAACGCGGCGAGGGCGGCGGTGTCCCATTCGAGGTTCAACGGATCGAGGAAGAGGGTGTCGAGGGCCTTCCGGCCGAGCCGGGTGGCGGAGTAGAGTACGTTGACGAGCCGCTCATCGCGGGGGAGGGCGCCGATCCGCTCGACCCGGACGCCGGGCACCTTGGCGTCTCCCCGGCAGTAGAGGGTGACCGCGAAGCCGTGCTCCCGGGCGAGCGCCGCGGCGAGCTCGACCACGAACGCCTCGGCCCCGCGGTTCAGGATGCCGACGCCGGGCATGAGGAAGGCGATGTGCAAGGGGGGATTCTAGCCTGCGGGAGCTTCCGGAACGTCTCCGGGAGCTTCCGAACCCCGTCGAAAGTCGCCTGGAAGGTCTCCGGGCGCTTCCGGAACCCATGGAAAGTCGCCCGGAACGCCTGCGGGAGCTTCCGGAACCTCTGGAAAGCCGTCCGGAGCCTCTCTGGGGCGCTTCCAGAGTTCCTCTGGACGATTCCGGAATCCCTCCGGGAGGTTCCAAAATGTGTCCGGGAGCTTCCGAAACCTCTCCGGATGCTTCCGGAAGCTGTCCGGGAGCTTCAAAAGTCGTGGAAAGTCTTCCCGGACTCGTGGAAAGTAACTTTCCACGCCTCGAAAGTCGAGCTGCACGCGTAAGAAGTCGACCCGGACGAATCGGAAGTCGACTTGTACGCGTGAGAAGTCGACTTAGACGAGTCAGACGTCGAGCCGGAGAGATCGGAAGTCGACCTGGACGCGCGAGAAGTCGACCCGGAGAGGTAGGAAGTCGACCTGGAGAGTCCACGACTTCCCGGGTTCGACCCTTCTCACGCCGGCGCCGCGAACAGCGCCCGGAGCGGCTTCGCGAACCGCGCCGCATAGACGCCCGCCGCCACCGCCGCCGCCGCCAGCGACGCCCCGAAGAGCGCCCAGCTATCCGCCGGGCACAGCCAGCCAGCCAGCAGGAAGAGAGGCAGGGGGACGAGATAGAGGAAAAGGAGGTCCTTCGCCAGCCGCCAGAACTCCTCGGGCGAGATCCGGTAGACCCGCCAGGCCAAAAGCCAGTTGCCGAGCAAGAGATATTGCGCCCAGGCCAGGCCGGCGGCGCCCCAGGCGCGGGTGAAGAGGATGCCGAAGAGGAGGAGGGAGGCGAAGTTGATCGCTACCGCGGCGAACCAGGCGCGGTCCTGCCCTTCGACCTTCAAGACCTCGCCGCCCAGGCGGGAGAAGGGGTCGGTCAGGGGGACGAAGCAGAGGATGCGGAGGATCGGCACCGCCGGGCCCCAGTTGTGGCCGATCAAGATCTGGAGGAGGACGACCTTGGCGTTCCAGAAGAGGAAGTAGGCGGCCAGGGTCTCCAGGGCGAGGATGGTCACCGTCCCCAGCCGGTAGGCGGCGAGGAAGCGCCGGCGGTCGCCAGCGCGGTACTCGACGAGGGCCGGATAGAGCACCCGGGCGACCGCCGGGAGCACCAGGGCCTGGAGCTTGAAACCCCAATCGCGCGCTTTGCCGTACTGGCCGACCATCGTCACCTTGGTGTAGGAGGCGAGGATGAAGCGCGACACATAGGGCACCGGCAGGGCGGCGAGCGCGATGAGGAAGAGATAATTGCTGCGGGCGAGGAGGCCGGGGAGGAGCGCGGCGTCCTTGGCGCCGAGATCGAGGCGGAGCCGCCCGCGCACCCGCCACCAGAGGAGGGCGGCGAAGAGCGCCGCGCCCACGAGCTCGCCGGCAACGAGGCTCCAGACCCCCGCCCCGGAGGTGGCGAGGGCGATCGCCACGACCGCAATCGAGAGGCCGCGGAGGATCTCCGGCAGCACCAGCCGGCCCACCGTCAACTCGCGCTCGAAGTAGAGCCTGGGGACGACCGCGAGCCCGTCCAGGAACACCCAGAGCGCATAGACCCGGAGGACCGCGGGGAGGCCCGGATCGAGCGGGGCGAAGAGCGAGGCGCCGAGAATGAGGGCGAGGGTGAGGAGGGCCCCGGCCCCGGTCACCCAGAGGAAGACCGCGCCGTAGGGCCGGCGTTCGTCCCGCACGAGCTGGTAGGGGAGCCCCACGTCCCTAAAGATGCTCGCGATCATGACGACCCCGAGGGCGAGGTCGAAAAGGCCATGGGTGTCGGGCAGGAGGAGCCGGGCGAGGATCAGGTCTCCCGCGGCGCGGATGAGCACGCGCCCGATCTGGCTGCCGTAGGCCGCCAGGGTCGAGTGGAGGAAGCGGCGCTCGGTAGTCATCGGGTTG
>JAXDLD010000295.1:0-14242 GCA_034666805.1 Acidobacteriota bacterium | reverse complement strand
GCCCCCATCCGCTCCAGGGTCTCCCGCTCGACCCGGACCGGCTCCGAGTTGGTCCCCGCGTAGTGGGTGAGGAGGTGGTCCGGGATGGCCGTCGCGTTGGCGAGCACGGTGTCGACTAAGCCGTCGCCGCTGTGGCGCTGGATCGCCGCCAGGTGGGCCGGGCCCATCATGCGGTCCGTCTCCCCCGGCTGGGTCATGAGGTTCAGGAGGAGGATGACGGGCGCTTTCGACTTGACGATCGCCGCCCGGATGCCGGGGATGAGCAGATTGGGAAGGATCGAGGTGTAGAGCGAGCCCGGCCCCAGGAGGATGGCGTCGGCGCTCTCCAAGGCGGTGACCGCGGCGGGGAAGGCCGGCGGCGCCGCCGGGTCGAGCTCCAGCCGCGCCAGCTCCTCCCCCGAGACCCCCACCGCCGTCTCCCCCTCGTAGACCCGCCCCGACACCCCGTGCCCGCGCAGGCGCACGTCGGTCAAGGTCGCCGGGTAGATCTTGCCGCGCACGGAAAGGATCGACTCGGCGGTCAGGATCGCCTGGTAGAAGTCGCCGGTGATGCCGGTCAAGGCGGTCAGGAAGAGGTTGCCGAAGGAGTGGCCGACCAGGCCGCCGCCGTTGGGAAAGCGATACTGGAAGAGGCGGGCGAGGAGGTCCTCCTCCTCGGCCAGGGCGACGATGCAGTTGCGGATGTCGCCCGGGGGGAGGACCCCGAACTCCTGCCGCAGCCGGCCCGAGGAGCCGCCGTCGTCGGTGACCGTGACGACGCCCGTCAGCCGCCCGAGCCGGGGCGAGCCGACGTGCGCCTTCAACCCGCGCAGGATCGCCGACAGGCCGGTGCCGCCGCCGATGGCGACGACGGCGGGGCCGGCCTCCCGGTCTCGCGACGGCTCAGGTGAGGCCGAAGAGGTGACGGTAGTCCCGGTTCTTCTTGAGCTCGGCGAAGTCGGCGTCGTGGAAGGCATGGATGCGATTCTTGGGATTGAGCTCGACCGCCTGGGACAGGGCCTGCGCCGCTTCCTCCGGCCGGTTCTCGAGCGCGTGGATGGCGGCCGCCAGATAGGCGAAGCGCTCGTCCTTCTTTTCCCGCCCGCCCTTCTTCAAGAGGTCGAGCGCCGGCTTGAAGTTCCCGCGGTTCTTCTCGTACAGGGCCTGGAGGTAGGGGTCCTCGTCCGCGCCGGCTCCGGCCGGATCGGCCGCGCCGGACGCCGCCTGGAGCCGCTTCTCGGCCGCGGTCAGGTACTGCCGGGCGCGGGCGGTCAGGTCGGCCAGGTCGCTCACCTCGATCGCCTTCTTGAGCAGCTCGATCCCCTTGCCCCAGTCCTTGCGGTCGAGCGCCTGCAGGCCCTCGGCGAAGAGGGCGAAGGCGGGGTCTTGGTCGCCGGACTTGGCGGACCGGGCGGCGGTATGGTCGGGGTTGGCGGCGTAGGTGGCGTGGGTGGCCTGGGCGGCCGGGACGTCCTGCGGGCGCACCGGCTTCTCGGCCGGCTGGTCCTTGGTCTTGGTGTCGGTCTTCTTCGGCATTCAATTTGCCTCGGGGTTCAGCGTTTGCGCAGCTCGATCAGGATCTGCTTGGCGACCGACTTCAGGGTGTCGAAGACGCCGATCCCCGTCGTCGCCACGGCCTCGAAGGTCGGCTCGCGCTTGTAGTTGAGGGTCCGGTACATGACGTCGACGGGCATGACGTTCCCTAAGTCCCGCTTGTTGAACTGCAGGGCGTAGGGGATCGTCGCCAGGTCGAAGCCGTGTTCCTGGAGGTTCTGTTCCAGGTTCCGGATCGACTCGATGTTCGCCTCCATCCGCTCGTCCTGGCTGTCGGCGACGAAGACGACGCCGTCGACGCCTTTCAAGATCAGCTTGCGGCTGGCGTCGTAGAACACCTGGCCGGGGACGGTGTAGAGGTGGAAGCGGGTGGTGAAGCCGCGGATGCTCCCCAGGTCCAGGGGGAGGAAGTCGAAGAACAGGGTGCGGTCGGCCTCGGTCGCGAGCGAGATCATCTTGCCCTTCGATTCCGGGGCGGTCTTATTGTAGATGTACTGCAAGTTGGTCGTCTTCCCACACAGGCCGGGGCCGTAGAAGACGATCTTGCAGTTGATCTCCTTGCTGGCGTAGTTGATGAAGGTCATGGGTCAGTGTCTCGCCTCAACGGATGGCTCGAGACCGGCCGGCCGTGTGCCCTTTAAGCCGGGAGGTCACTCTCCGAACAGGGCGTCGATGTCGTCGTCGGTGATCTCGGAGAAGGGGCTCGCGTGGGTCGGTCCCTGCGCCCCCTTTTCGCTCTTCTGCAACATGGTCTCGAAGATCTTTTCCAAGTCCACGCTCGCGCGCTTCACCCGCAGGCGGACGAGCCCGAGCGAGGAGCGGTCGTCGAAGATCACCACCAGGATCGCCCGCTTGGCGACGATCGAGATATGGATGTGATCCTGCTGCCCTTCGTGGAACAGCACCGAGAACTCGCGCTCGCCGATCAGTTTGGCCAGGCCGTCGGTCGCGGCGACGTTGCCGGCGGTCAGGGAGGCGAGCGAGGTGGTGTCGAACTGCTCGACCTCGCCGGCGGAGGCGATCTGCTGACCGTTCTTGTCGATCAGGAAGACGGCCTTGGCATTGGCGTCCTGCCGCAGACGGCGCAGGGCGTCCTGCAAAAGCCGGAACTCCTCCTCATAGAGCACGAAGTCAGCGGACATGGCTACCTTTCTGAGACCGCGCGAAGATATACCACTGCGGGGTTGCCGTCAAACTCTTGATTTTATGGCGGTTGCCAGGGGGCGAAAGCTCCGGCGTTCCAGGGCGTTCAGCGGAACAGCCGCCAGCCCTGGAGGACGTCGTTCTCGGCGAGCCGGAGCTGGTTGCCGTCCACCCGGTGGGCGAGCGGGACCGGCTTGCAGCCGCCGCCGCCGGCGTTGATCTCGGCCAGCTTGAAGGACTTGTCGCACTTGTTGCAGATGACCCACTCCCCCTGCTGGTGGAAGCCGCGCTTGGTCTTGGCGCAGGTCTCGCTGGCGTCGAAGGCGACCTGGACGACCCCTTCCGCGTCCTTGCCGACGAAGAACCGGACCTCCTGGTTGCCGCGGTTCAGGAAGCGGAAGAAGCGCACCTGCTTGGGACCGATCCCCGAGAGGTCGAGGTTGACGCTGCCGTCCCGATCCGGTTTTACCAGCTCGTAGCCGGCGCCCTTGAACTGCCCCTCGTACGCCATGTTGGCGAACACGCCGACGGCGACGAACACGAGGACCAGGAGGATGCCGTGGACCGGCCTGAAGCGGCGCATTGCGCCTATTGTGGCCGAAGCGGGCTCCGGCGGCAAGGGGCAGGGTGGGCGGTCAGGGCAGCAACCCGCACAGCCACCGCCCGAGCACCCGGGCCGCCTCCCGGTGCCCGAGGGCGTTCCAGTGCCCCTCTCCCGGCTTGGTGTTGGGGAAGCCGTGGAGGAACTGCCCGGTCCGGGCGGCGTAGTCGGCGAGCGGCGGGGCGAGGTTCAAGACCGGGATGCCGGCGGCCTCGGCGGTCTTCCTGATCCTCTCGTCCGGATAGAAGAGGTCGGCGATCCCGAGCTGGCGGGCGAAGGCCTGGCGCTTCTGGAGATCGGGGTGGACCTGGATGCCGTCGGTGAGCGTCACGACCGCGAAGCGCGCCCCGTGCGCCCGCGCCTCCTCCCCCATCTCCCGCAGCATGGCCTCGGTCACCGCCCAGGCCGCCTGCCAGTCGGCGTTCCCGGGCGGGGAGTAGACGGCGTTGTCGAGCCCCAGCTCCTCGATGACTTGAGTGGTCACCCGCTTCGCCTTGTACGCCCCCACCAGGCCGTCGCTGGCGCTCTTCGCCATCTTCCCCACCTGGAGGAGGGCCGAGTGGTTGAAGGCGGAGTAGAGCACCCGGGCGGCGAAGGTCTGCCGCGCCCGGTAGCCCGGGGAGGTGCGGAAGGAGTCATCCAGGACCAGCTTTCCCCCCTGGAGGACGAAATAGGGGCGCAGCGGATCCTGCTCCAGGGGACGGTAGTTGTTGCGCACGTCGTTCCCGGTGTAGAAGGCGAGGAGGACCAGGTCCGGTTTGTACTTCCAGACCCGGGTGCGCAGCGTCAAGAGCTCCTGGGCCGTGCCGTAGCCGGAGACCCCGAAGTTGAGCGTCTCGACGGTCTTGCGCTTCCCGAGCGCCGGGCAGCTCGCCATCTCCCCCGGCAGGCGGGCCCAGAAGGTCGCCTCGACCGGCACCTGGAGCGACTCGGTGCAGGAGTCGCCGAGGACCGCGATCCGCAGGGTGCCGGGCGGCTTCTCCAGGGGATGGGAGACGTCGCGCTGTCCGTCCGCGTTGATGCGGACGAAGGCGTTCCCCTCCTTCTTCCACCACCCCGAGGCCCACGGGGTGAGCCCCCAGCCGAGATCCGGGTCGGGGCGGTAGAAGTTGGGGTAGGAGACCCCGGCGATCCGCAGCACCACCTCGGCCGCCCCTAAGGTCACGGAGAACGAGACCAGGAGGAGGGCGAGCTTGCCGAGGCGGGAGCGGGCGGCCAATCCCGCTCCCTAGAACAGGGTATAGATGAAGGGCGCGGCCGCCTGGCTGGTGACGACCAGGAGGATGACCAGGCCGAGAATGAGGACGAAGGGGACGATCCAGTAGACCTTGTTGTGCTTGGCGAAATCCCAGATCTGCCCCAGCATGGAGCCCATGTAGCCGAGCCTGCGCATAGATATCTCCTTCTAGTCCAGCTTGTACTCGTCGCGCCAGTTCCCGCTCTCCGCGAGCTTCGGCTGCGCCTTCTTATCGATCAAGAACGGTCCCAGCACCAGGTAGTCCATCTCCGTCCGCATGAAGCAGCGGTAGCCGTCCTCGGGGGTGCAGACGATCGGCTCGCCGCGCACGTTGAAACTGGTGTTGACGATGACCCCGTAGCCCGTCAGGCGCTCGAACTCTGTGATCAGGGCGTGGTAGCGCGGGTTCTCCTCGCGTGAGACGGTCTGGATGCGGGCCGAGTAGTCGACGTGGGTGATGGCCGGGACGTCCGAGCGCGGCCGGTTGACCCACTCGACGAGCGGCAGCCCCTCCTCATCCCCCCGCTTCGGCACCCGCCGCCGCTCCACCACGTCCGCCACCAGCAGCATATAGGGGGACGGCCGGTCGAGCTCGAAGTAGTCGGACACCCGCTCCTCCAGGACGCTGGGGGCGAACGGCCGGAAGCTCTCCCGGTACTTGATCTTCAGGTTCATGATCGACTGCATTTTGGCGGAGCGGGCGTCGCCGACGATCGAGCGGTTGCCGAGCGCCCGCGGCCCGAACTCCATCCGCCCGTGGCAGAGCCCGACGACGTTCTCCTCCGCGATCAGCCGGGCGATCCGCGGCGCCCAGTCGGCGTCCGCGAGCTCCTCGTAGGGGAGCCCCTGGGCATCCAGATACTCGCGGATCTGCTCGCGGCTGAACTCGGGGCCGAGATAGGCCCCGCGCATCGAGTCGCGACCCGGAGTCACCGTCCGCGGCTTGCCCATGGCATTGTGCCAGAGGGCGAGCGGCGCCCCGAGCGCGCCCCCGGCGTCGCCCGCCGCCGGCTGGATCCAGAGGTCGTCGAAGATCCCGGTCCGCAGGAGGATCCCGTTGGCGACGCAGTTGAGCGCCACCCCGCCCGCCAGGCAGAGCCGGCGTTTCCCCGTCAGCTCGCGGGCGTGGCGGGCGAGCTTGACGACGATCTCCTCGGTCACCTCCTGGATCGACCGTGCGAGGTCCATCTCGCGCTTCGAGATCGGCGACTCCGGCTCGCGGGGCGGGCCGCCGAAGAGGGCGGCGAACCTGCCGTTGGTCATCGCCAGGCCGTCCATGTACCCGAAGTAGTCCATGTTGAGGCGAAACGATCCGTCCTCTTTGACGTCGACCAGCTCCCTCTTGATGACGTCGGTGTAGCGCCCGCTGCCGTAGGGCGCCAGGCCCATCAGCTTGTACTCGCCCGAGTTGACCTTGAAACCGGTGAAGTAGGTGAAGGCCGAGTAGAGGAGCCCCAGCGAATGGGGGAACTTGATCTCCTCGACGATCCGCAGGCGCTCCTTCTCGCCCACCCCGAGGGTCGTCGTCGCCCACTCGCCGACCCCGTCCAAGGTCAGGATCGCGGCGTCGTCGAACGGCGAGGGGTAGTAGGCGGAGGCGGCGTGCGACTCGTGGTGCTCGGTGAAGTAGATCGGCGGCCGGTTGGCCACCCCGGAGCGCTCCAGGGCCTCCTCGATCTGCGGCGGAATCCAGAGCTTGTCCTTGAGCCACAACGGCACCGCCTGGACATAGGAGCGCAGCCCCCGGGGGACGACCGAGAGGTAGGTCTCCAGGATGCGGTGGAACTTCAAAAGCGGCTTGTCGTAGAACACCACCCCGTCGAGCCCGCCCCCGGAGCCGCCATTGCCGCCAGTGCCGATCACCCCGCCCTCGGCCAGGCAGTAGCGCACGGCGTTTAAGGGAAAGCCGGCGTCGTGCTTGATCCGGGTGAAGCGCTCCTCCTGGGCCGCGGCGACGATCCGCCCGGAGTCGATCAGGCAGGCCGCCGAGTCGTGGTAGAAGCAGCTGACGCCTAAGAGCTTCATCTAGAACTGCTTCCGATAGGCAGAGGCGGCGCGCTGGCGCTCGTCGGCCGCCGACCAGTAGGAGGGGAGGCCGCGATCGAACCGGGTGGTGATCGCGAGCTTGCGGCCGGCCCGAAGCAGCAGCCCCGCGGGGAGGAAGAAGAGGTAATAGAGGACGGTCATCAGGATCCAGGTGAAGATCGTGCCCACGGCGTGGGCGAAGCGGTCGAGGAGCCCTATGACTTTGGGATAGAGGGTGAGGGGCGAGGCGAGCGCGATGAGGAAGAAGAGGAGGGCGATACCCGCGACGACAAACCCGGCCACGGGCCGGAAGTGATGGATCACGGCCCCCGCGGCGAGGCCGATGACGGCGCCCAGGAGCCCACGCTTGCGCGCCGCGGCGGCCTCGCGGACGCGGGATGCGCTGACCTCGGCGCTGTCCTGGCGCCAGCGCCAGATCACGGCGGACGGTTCTCGTACCCCGTTCGGCATCTTCTCTCTTTCTGGCTCCTGGTTTCAGGGGGATGATCCATCATCCGCTGTGGGCCCGCGGAGGGCCGGCGACGGCGGATGAGTGTAGCCGAATGGCGGCGGTCCCGCGAGCCCCGGCCAGGGTGAAGGCAGAAAGGCCGCCCGCGGGTGCGGGCGGCCGGGACTCTTCGAACGGGGAGATCCTACGGCTCAGGAAGAGGCGCTGGTGCTAGTGCACCACCTTGAAAGCATTCCGGTTGACCTCGTTCGGCCGCAGTCCCGTGTTGTTGAGGATCACGTCCGAAAGCTTGTAACTCTCCACTTCCTTGATCTCGTCCTTCGTCAGGATGTTCTGGTACCAGAAGCGGTCCGCGGCGCGGAGGTCCCGGATCTGCCGATGGATGACGGCGGTGATGAGGGGGCCGGTGTGACCCAGACCCGGAAACGCGGCCCGCTCGCAGATGCCGCCCGCGAAGAGGTCGATCTGGTCCGGATTCGCGTAGATCGAGCTCAGGCGCCTCGTCGCCTTGACATCGAAGGCCTGAGAGTAGCGCGTGACCCGCGGCAGGCCGAAGCCCACGCGGGCCTCGTTGTAGGTCGGCAAGCCAAGCTCCCGGCCCCGCATGATATTGATCGTCGGCAGGTCGAACACCGTCCCGAAGGACCCCGGCTCGTCGATGACCAGCGTATTGCGCACGCCGTCCGCCACGATGCAGTCCACCTTCTCGTGCGGCTGGCGGAGGAACCCGCGCACCACCGCGTCCACGTCCGCGGACGTCTTGTAGAGGGCGGGCGCCTGGAACAGCGACGCGCCGAGGTTGAGCGGCGTCAGCGGATTCCTCCCGTCCGCGGCGGCGAAGCGCTGCAGACTGCGGGGGAGGAGAGTGTGGCCGACGCGGTAGAGCGACTGCTCGAACTCGAGGGCGATACGACCGTTCACCGACGGCTTGTGCCCGTCGTATTTCGCCATCTTCTGGCCGGTCAGAGTCGGGACGAACTCGTTGACCGCGATCGACTGGATGAGGCTCGTCACCCATCGGCGGCCGAGCTGGAACAGCTCCTCGTCGGTCAGGGTGGGGTCTTGGGCGGCGTATTCGGCCACCTTCCGGTTGTGCTCGCGCACGAACAGGGTGTGGATCATCGTCAGGCCCGGCGTCTCGTTGCAGCGCGGGAAATGGTCGCCGCAGACGAAGAGCGTGGACGGGAACTGCGGGGTCGGCAGGACCGTCGCCACCCGCGGCAGCAGGTTGGTGCTGGGCTCGACGAGCATGCGGCCGCCCTTGAGCTCCCGCAGCACGTTCGGGGTCGTCCCCGGCTGACCCGGCCCCGGCAGGTTCTGACCGAAGCCGTAAACCTGGGAGGCATCGATCCATCCCGTCTGTTCGTTGATCGAGAGGCGGGGATTGGGGCCCGGCGCTTTGCCCGTGGTGGGATCATACTGCTGCCGAGCGATGGTCATGAACGCCCTGTGGACCGGATCGTAGAACGGATCGTCCGGCGGGATGACCATGTCGAGCGGCTCGCCCGGCGACTGGTCGTTCGTGATCCCGAAATCGTGGTCCAGGAACTGGGCGAACTGCCACAGGAAGTTGTTGTTGTCCAGCGGATTCAAGACCGGCGCCGCGTCCTGCGCGAACACGTGGTTCGAGATGTCGCGCTCGCCGGGCCGGTTTTGCCCTGGGAATTGCGTGTGATCGGCGCCAATATGGTCCAGGTAGGTATCGGGCAGGAAGCGCTTCTCCGCGGTCCCCGCCTGGTTTGCGTGGGGATCGCTCAGATTGTGGTTGCTGCCATCGATCGGCGGGACGTCCGTCACCGGCTGGACCGGGTCGTGGGCGACCACCGCACCCGGCGCCACGATCACCGTCCAGGCGAGGGCAATCGCCAGAGGTCCTAGTTTCATCATCTGCTCCTCCTGTCAACCCGCACGGGGTTGATTGGGTGCGCACGTCAGCATGCGCACCAACGTACTGCGTTGCACAAATCCTCGTCCTACTGACGTTTTAGCCCGGGCACCGGGCAAGCTTCCTGCCCCGGCCGTGCCGGGCCAGGGGGGAGATAGAAAAGTATGCGATTCTATCCTACAGTGTCGCGGCCCGATACAAAAGGGACAGGCTTCTCCCCGGGAGCCGCCCGCAGGCTCCAACGGAGCCCGTATCCGAAGACGAAACGGCCGGCCCCGAGTCTCCCCGGGAACCGGCCGTCCTCCGAATCGACCGCCTTACTGCGGGGTCAGCACCGCGTGCAGGTTCGAGAAGCTCCAGCCATAGGGCGGCACGTAGGCGCCGTCGGCGATGCCGTCCTGGCCGAAGTCGACCCGCAGCGGGTGGTCGGCCCCCTGGGCGGAGAGGTCCAGGTGCTGCGCCTGGCCCGCGATCGTATAGAGGACCTTGCCATTCTGCAGGGCGTCGAGCGAGACCGTCTGCGACGGGACGTCGTAGGTGAGCCGGACGTGGTAGGTCCCGTTGGCCTGCCAGGGCCCGTCGGTTTTCACGAGGACGTCCTTGATCCCGAGGTCGAGGGTCGTCTTGGCGTTCCGGTTCACGATCTGGATGCCGTAGTAGAGGACGCGCAGGTTGCGGTCGGCATGCGGCCGGCGGAGCGAGGTGACGCCGGTGAAGAGCAGCACCGGATCGAACTTGGAGATGTGCATGTCGTACTCGATCACCGCCCGCTGGTAGGGGACGCCGCTCTGGGCGGGGAGGTCGAAGGCGGTGTAGGAGGCGCCGTTCCGGGCGACCAGGAAGGTGCCGGGGACGTTGTAGACGACCGCGCCGGCGCTGCCGCCACCGCTCCCCCCGCCGCTGCCGCCGGTCGGCGGCACGCCGCTCCCCGGCACGAGGTCGCCGACGAGCCCGGTGGAGGGCGGGATGTAGTTGGTCTCGGGGCCGCCGATCCGGTAGGCCATGGCGTAGGCGTAGAACTGCTGATCGCAGCTCACCTGGAAGTGGGTGTCCGTGATCAGGCCCTCGCCGAGCGATGCCAGGGCATCGTTGAAGACCCGCTGCGAGAGGGGCAGGAGGGTGACGATCGCGGTCTGGTTGATCTGGGTGCTGTTGGCGCGGAAGGCGGTGATCGTGCACTGGGCGGGCTGCCGCGACAGGTTGAGGATGACGAAGTCGGTGACCGCGCCGCGCCCCGTGCGCTCCATCCCCTGGAGGTCGAGGACCGACTTGGCCGCGGCGGCGTTGGCCTGCGAGACGACCGGCACGTTGGCCGAGGACTGCAGGGTGCCGTTGGCGTCGAGCGCCTCGATCCGGGCCATGGTGACGAGCTGCGGCGCGCCCTGGACCTCCAGCATGCCGAGCTTGCCGTCCGGAGCGGTCTTGGTGAGCACCGCCGTGGTCCCCCCGCCCACCGCGATCGCTGTCGCCGGATCGGGGTCGGCCAGCCGGTTGCCGTCCGTGCCGCCCTCGACGAAGAGGGTGGTGAAGCGGCGCACCGCCACCCCGGTGTTGGTCACCCAGATCTTGGTGCGGTAGGTCGTCCCGCCGATCGTCCGGTTGCTGGCGTAGGGCACGAAGACCTCGCCGGCCGAGAGGGGCGAGAGGGTGAGGATGGACGAGAGCAGGCCGAAAGCGAGCGTGCGCTTCATCGCGGCGGACCTCCTGACAGACCAACGTGACGGACTGGGGTGGACTTTGTCAGTCCAGCATATTTGATGGTATCTATTGTAGGGCAGGTTTTTCGCCGGTGCAACGAGACGGTGCCAGCCCGCGCCGCCCCCCTGCCCGAAGAGGAGCGGCGCGGGGCGGGGTTCCTGGGTTAGGAAGCCGGAGCCACGGTCACGCTCAGGTTCGCGAACTGCCAGCCGATCGGGGGGAAGTAGGCGTTGTCGGCGATCCCCGGCAGGCCGAGCTTGAGCACCAGGCCGCTCCCCGCGTCCTCCAGGTCCAGGTTGAAGACGCCGCCGCTCACGCTGTGGACGACCTGGCCGTTCTGCGACACCTGGAGGAGCAGGCTCTTGCCCTTGGTGTCGTAGAAGATCTTCAGGTGGTAGGTGGCGTTCTCCTGCCAGGCGAAGTCGCCGCGCAGGGCGGGCTCCAGGACCGGCACGCCGAGGTCGATGAAGGTCCGGGAGCGCCGGCCGCGGATGTGGAAGCCGAAGTAGAGGGTGCGGTCGGTCCGCGTGTCGCCGGGCTGCACGAGGGCGGCGATGCTGTTGAAGACCGGCGCGAAGAGGCCGGTCGTCAGGTCGAATTCGATCGTCGCCGACCCGTAGCGGCGGCCGGGGACGACCGGCAGCGGCACGTCTAAGGCGGAGGCGCCCTCGACGGGCGAGAAGAAGAGGCCGGGCCGGGTGACCGTGACGGTGTCGGAGGCGGGCGGGGGCGGATTGGGACTGGGGCCGGTCGCCGTGGAGTCGGCGAGCGAGCCGTCCGGGGTCAGGAAGAGGGTCCGCCGGCCGTCCGCCGAGAGGATCTTGGCGTAGGCGAAGAAGGGATCGCCGCAGGAGACCGTGAAGCGGGCGTCGGCGATCCGCTCCTGGCCGAGGATGTGCCAGGCGTCGTCGAACTCGCGGAGCGACTGGGCGGGGACGGAGACGATCGCGTCGCCGCCCACCTGGGTGGCGTCGATGCGGAAGGCGCGGATGGTGCAGCTCGTCGCCCGCGCGGCCAGGTTGACCAGGCCGAGCGTGGTGGCGGTCGCGGCGGTGCGCTCGGTGCCCTGGATCTGCGCGGTGGCACCCGCGGCCCAGGTCTGGCGCCCCGAGATCGCGGGCGCCTGGACGATCGAGAGGGGGGTGCCCAGGGGGTCGGCGGCCACGAGGCGGGCAGCGACCGAGATCTGCGGCGCGCCATCGACGGCGAGGAGACCGCGGCCGCCCCCCGGCACGAGGCCGGTGAGGACGAGGGTGCCGCCGCCCAGGATGGTGAAGCTCTGGGGGGCGCCGGTGACCCCGGAGAGGGTGACCTGGCGCGGGACGGTGCCGGTGTTGGCGACGTAGAGGCGGGTGTCGTAGGTCACGCCCGGCGTGGCGGGAGCGCCGGGCCCGGCGCCGATGACCGGCACGTAGACCGTACCGGCGAGCGCCGCGGTGGAGAGCAGGGACGTGACGGCGGCGAAGAGCAGGCCGAGGGTGAGGGGTCTGGCGGGCATGGGAGCCTCCTGGCGAGAACGGAGTTGCAGGATCGAGACGACCTTCCGGCTTCCGCCGCCAGTGTAGAGGGCTCGCCGCGCTCCCGCAATGAGGCCCTCACCCTCCCTGGGCCGCGCCAGCTCCTAACTCACGAAGACCAGGTTCGCGGCCAGGGTGAGGAGGAGGGCGGCCTGGAGGAGGGCCAGGCCCCCGACGACCCCGGCCGGGCGGCGGTCCTCCCCCTCGCGCTCGGCCAGGGCGGCGGCGGCGAAGAGGCAGGCCAGGGGCATGAAGAAGAGCCAGATCCGCCCCACCTCCCCGCGCACGCTGCCGGAGAGGTCGAGGAGGAGCAGGAGCCCCCAGAATCCCCAGAGTCCCCAGCGGAAGGAGCGCGCGGCCGGCCCCGGCCGCAGGGCGGCGAGCGCCAGGAGGGCGACCGCCGGCCCCAGGAGGAGGGCAAAGTCGTAGAGGTTCCAGCCCACCCAGGTCGAGTAGGAGCGGGTCACGACCGCCATCGTCCGGTGGGCGGAGATCGCCACCCGGAAGGCCCGCCAGGGGGCGTAGCCGGTCGCTAGGGCGAGGACGATCCAGGGGACGAGGAAGCCGGCGCCCAGGAGGCCGGCCCGGACCCCGCCGGAGCGCGCGCGCCAACCGGGCCTCTCGTCCGGTCCCGCCCCCAGGGTGAGGAGGGCGAGCCAGGGGAGGATGGCGAGGCAGCCGTAGCTCAGGAAGCAGGCGGCGGCGGCGAGGAGGCCGGCGCCGAACGACCGCGCTCGCCCGCCGCCCGGTTCCCTCCCATCTCCGAGACTGGCGAGCGCCGCCGCCCCCACGAGGAGGAGCGGCAGGGCCTGGTCGAGCGACGGGGTGAAGAGCGAGCGCGCCGGGGTGAGCAGCCAGAGGAGGACGGCGAGCGCCGCCGCCCCCGGCGACAGGCCCCAGGAAAGGGCGAGGCGATGGAGGGGCCAGGCCGCGAGGGCGGAGAGGGCCGGCAGGAGGAAGGCGAGGATGACCACCGCCCAGGGGCCTGCCGGGACTTCGGGGGCCGGCCGGCGGCGCTCGCGGGCCCGGTTCACCTCGCGGGCGAAGGCGTCCCGCGCCGCCGCCACCAGGCCCCCTTCCGGCACCGGCAGGCCGCGGGTGAGGGCGTCCAGGCCGCGCACGAGGAGGAGGGGACCGGGAGGATGGGTCTGGGAGTGGAGGTCGAGCCGCTCGCTCGCCGCGGGGTAGTCGGCGAGGAGCTCCGCCGTCCCGGGCGCCACCCCGGCGTCGAAGACGTAGCTGAAGCTGTGCCGGGAGACGAGCGAGCGGATCACCCGGCCGAAGCCGCCCGGCTGGGCGTCCACCACCGCCAGGGTGAGCCCGCAGCCGAGGAGGACGAGGAGCCCGAGGCCGGTCCGCGAACCGGCGAACCGGCCGCCGTCCCGGAGGGTGGCGGCGATCGCCAAACCCGCGCAGGCGGCGAGGATCGCGAGCCCGGCGCCCCCGAGCCCCGGCGGCCGGTAGTCCCACCGCCACTCCCAGGGCCCGTTGACGCCCGGCACCTGGAGCCAGAGCGCGGCGAGGAGGGCCGCGGTGCCGAGGGCCAGGAGGGCGGGGAGGAGACGGCGCATGGGTCGCAAAGCATATCCGCCCCGGGAGGCCGCCGCCCGATTGCCACCGCTCCCCCGAGCGCGTACCATCCCCGGAGGCCCCAGGACTCTTCATGAAACGCTCCTCCTCCTCGCGCCGGGACCTCTGGGCCTCCCTCCTGCCCACCGCCGGGGCGGCGCTCGCGCTCGTCGCCGCCGCCCGCTTCCCCGCGCTCGCCTTCGCGCCCCAGCCGGCGGGCGCCGGGCTGCTCCTTCTCCTGGTCTTAGCCGGTGCCGCGGCGGCCTTCCACCGGCCGCCCCTGGGCGGGGCGACCCTGGGCCTCGGGGCGGTGGTGCTGCCGTCCGCCCTCCTCCTCGCCGGGGCGGTCCCCAGCGCCTGCTTAGCCGCCGCCGCCTTCTTGACCGCCGAGCTCCTCCACCGCCTGGCCCGGCACAGCTCCGTCGCCCAGCTCCCCGAGCGGCGGCGGCTCCTGCGCTCGCTCGAAAGCACCGGCCGGGCCGCCCTGGCCGGGCTCGGCGCCGGGCTCGCCTGGGCTTTCGCGGCCCGCCGGCTCCCCCCGGAGACCGGCCCGGCGCGGGCCCTT
>JAXDLD010000294.1:0-13197 GCA_034666805.1 Acidobacteriota bacterium | reverse complement strand
GACGGTCGCCACCCCGGTCGCCGGGTCGTGCTCGTAGCGGAAGCTCCGGGGCTCAATCGGCATGCGTGCCCTCCAGAGCCGGCAGGACGGCGGTGGCCTCAATCTCGACCAGGGCCCCCGGTTCGAGGAGCGACTGGACCTCCAGGAGGGCCATCGCCGGGTAGTGGCGCCCCATGACCTGGCGGTAGGCGCCGCCCACCGCCTCAAGATCGGCCAGGTACTGGCGCCGGTCGGTGACATAGAGGGTGAGCCGCGCCACGTGCTCGGGCCCTCCGCCCGCCGCGCGGACGACGGCGACGGCGTTGGCCAAGGCGCGGGCGAACTGGCCGGGGAAGTCTTGGGCGACGAGGCGCTGCTCGCCGTCCCAGGCGATCTGGCCGGCGACGAAGAGGAGGCGGCCCCCGGCCGGCGCCAGGATGCCGTTGGAGTAGCCGCGCGGCGCCCCCAGCTCCGCGGGGTTGACCGGCCGGAGCCCCGAGACCGTCATGCGAGGAGGCTCCCGCCGTCCTGCACGATGGCTTGCCCGTTGATCCCCCGCGCCCGCGGGTCGCAGAGCGAGAGGACCAGGTAGGCGACCTCCTCGGGATCGAGGAGCCGCCCCTGCGGCGAGGTCCGCCGTATGGCCTCGGTCACCTGCTCGGCCGGCCGGCCGGTCTTCTGGACGATCCGCTCGACCGAATCCCGGGTCATGTCGGTGTCGACGTACCCCGGGCAGACGGCGTTGACGGTCACCCCGGAGGCCGCGACCTCCGCCGCCACCGAACGGGTGAAGCCGAGGACGGCGTGCTTCGAGGCCGAGTAGGCGGCGATGTAGGGGGCCCCGGCACGGCCGGCGATCGAGGCGACGTTGACCACCCGGCCCCACCCCCGCTCGACCATGCCGGGGAGGAAGGCCTGGGTGCAGAGGAAGGTGCCGGTGACGTTGACCGCGAAGATGCGGTTCCAGGTCTCCAAGGTGATCGCCTTGAGCGGCGCCGAATGGGCGATCCCGGCGTTGTTGACGAGGAGGTCGACCTGCCCCAGGTGCTCGCCGGCGGCACGGGCGAGGTCGGCGATCTGAGCGGGATCGGTGACGTCACAGGCCGCCGCCCAGGCCTCGCCCCCCTCGCTCCGGATCTCCGCCGCCACGCTCTCGACGTCCGAGCGGGTCCGCGCCGCGACCAGCACCGCCGCGCCGGCCGCCGCCAGGGACCGTGCAACGGCGGCGCCGATGCCCTTGCCGCCGCCCGTCACCACCGCCTTCTTGCCCGCTAGGATCACGGCGAGACCTTAGAACCGCGGTCGGATGGTGTCAAGGCGAGCTCGGCGAGAGCGGCCAGCACCGCCTCTTCCAGGATCGCCCCCAGGATCTCGATCGTCTCCTCCCCCTCCTCCCGGGTGGCCGCGGCGGGGTCACCGAAGTAGGCCTCGGGGCCGCCGGCCTCGGCGAAGCTCGACCTGCCGGCCCGGATCGCCGTCGAGAGCGAGGCGGGGTTCGGCGGCAGCGCCCGGCGGAGCGGCTCGCGCACCAGGTCGGGCCGGGACGCCAGGACAATCGACCCCTCGAAACGGCCGGCGTGGCAGGCGCCGCTCTTGAACTCGGGGGTGAGGCGCGAGGCCCAAGGCTTCCGGGTGAGGTCGGGGAAGGCGACCGCCATCCCCGCCGCCCGCGCCGCCGCCGCCCCGGCATGGAGCGACCCCAGGTGAGCGGGGTCCAGGTGGGCGTTGGCGAGGGCGAGGAGCGAGAGACCCGTCCGGGTCAGGGCGCCGGCGAGGTCGGCCAGGAGGGCCGTCACCGTCTCCGGCCGGAGCGAGAGGGTGCCCGGGAAGGCGGCGGCGAACGGGGCCGCGGTGTAGGGGAGAGTCGGGAGGAGCAGGGGGACGAGCCCGCGTCCGAGGAGCCGCCGCGCCGCCGCCGCGGCCATGGCTTCGGCGATGATGCCGTCGGTCGCGAGGGGCAGGTGGGGGCCGTGGGCCTCGATCGCCCCGACCGGCAGGAGCGCCACGGTCCGCGCGGGGTCGAGCTGGGCGACCTCCTTCCAGGTCATCTCGGCTAAATGGAGCATCGTGGCGGCATGTTAGTGTGCCGGGGCGATGATCGTCTACGACGAGGGGGAGACCCTGCTCCTCATCACCCAGCCCGATCACGCCCACTTCACGGGCGAGCTGCTTGCCCTCTGGCGGGAGGACGGGCTGCCGGACCACCCCCGGCGCGCCGACCTCCTCTTCGCCGGCCGCGAGCACGACAACGGCTGGCGCGAGACCGACGCCGCCCCCCACTGCGACTCCGGACGGGGGCGCCCCCACGACTTCATGTCCATCCCGCGCGACGAGAGGATCGCCATCTGGGAGCGCGGCACCGCCCGCTTCGCCGGTAGCCAGCCCTACGCCTCCCTGCTCATCACCCGCCACTCCCTGACTCTCCACAGCGATCGCCGCGGCGAGCCCGAGTGGCAGGACTTCTTCGCCTACGCCGACGAACTCGAGCGCGGTCTCCTCGAAGCGACCGGCGCCACCCTGGAGGAGGTGGCGGCCGACTACCGCTTCCTCGATCTGGGCGACCTCGCTTCGCTCGTCGTCTGCAACCGCTGGTCCGACCCCTTCTTCCGCCACGGCATGCGCGGCGCCTTCGCCGGCGGCACCCTCCACCTCGATCCCTTACCCCTGGCGGGGGCTACCTCCTTCGCCATCCCCTGCCGGCGGATCCCCGCTCGCCCCTATCGCGGGGACGCGGACCTGGGCGGCGAGCTCGCCGCCGCGCGCTGGGAGGAGATGCGGGTGCGGGTCGCCCCGGCCTAGCCCGGAACCCCGAGGTCGTCGGGCCCCTTGCCCGCGGTGCCGGAGAAGATGACCTGCTCGAAGACCCGGCGATAGAGGTAGAGGAGATCCGAGAAGACCCGGGTGAAGGCCTGGTCGGTCGACTCGGAGAGGAGGGGGTGCGCCTTCAAGAGCGGCGGCGGCAGGGAACGGCGCTCCTCCCCCTCCCGCGGCTGTCCCCGCTCGCCCAGGCGCGCCAGCTCCGCGGCCCGGTCGTCCAACAGGTAGAGCGTGTAGAAAAACTCGAAGTGCCCCACGTCCAGGGCGTTCAAGACCTTCTCTAACGAGTCCAGCTTGGGAAGCTCCTTGCCGTTCTCGTACTTCGACAGCTGGCTCTTGCCGATCCCAGCCTCGCGCGCCACGCGCGCCTGGCTCTTGCCCCGCAGCTCGCGCAGCAGGCCGAGCGTCCTGCCCAGGTTGACGAACATGTCCATACGCGAAATGTATCGGCAGAGCGGGCTTGAGGCAAGCGTAAGTGCCTCAGTAGACGAAACTTATGATGGAACGCAGAAGATGCGAATGGGCCACTTATGTCCGTGGTCGATCCTCTTTTACGAGCGGTGGGTCTCCGGTGGACACGAACGTGCCGAAAACGATCACCGGGAGAGCGGTTCGGAGGACCGGGTCTTCTCCAGAATCCCCCCCTGATCCATCCCGCTTCCCGGCGTGCTACCCTTTCTCATGCCCGAAGCACAGGAAGAGGGCGGCCTGGCCGCGCCGCGGGACGCGGAGCTCGTACGGGTGCTCATGCCCTCGCCGCTCGGTCCTCTGGGGGTCGAGCTCCTGGGGATGGCCGTGACCCGGCTCCGCATCGATCCCCCCGAGCCGGAGCGGGCGAGCTTCACGCCGTTTCAGCAGATCGACGGCTCGGATCTCCTGGACGAGGTCTTCGGGCGCCTCTCGGAGTACTTCGCCGGCGCGAGAAGGCGTCTCGACCTGGATTTCGACCTTGGCCCCTGCGGGATCAACGGCTTCGCGCGGCGGGTGCTCAAGGAGGCGGCGAAGATCCCCTACGGCAAGACCCGCACCTACCGCACGATCGCCGACGCCTCGGGCCGCCCCGACGCCTACCGGCAGGTCCTGACCATCCTGATCGAGAACCCGATCCCCATCCTCATCCCCTGCCACCGGGTGATCACCAACAAGTCGGGGATCGGCAGCTACATCGGCGGCGGCGACCGTAAGCGCTGGCTCCTGGACCTCGAACAGTCCCCCGCCGAGCTCGTCTGAAAAATACGAAGCGGGCGCCCCCTTTAAGGGAGCGCCCGCGGTAGAGGTGGGGCCTTCTCGGGTCTTACTCGGTTCGGAGGTCGATCTTGAGATCGAGCTGCTGGCCGGCCTTGACGTCGAAGTGCTGCTCCTCGGCATGGCGGCCCGGGCGGACCACCGAAAGGGTGTGCTGGCCGGGATCGACCAGCAGGCCGGAGCTCATCCGGGCCACGTCGTCGGCCGTCCCCAGGAAGCGGCCGTCGAGGTAGACGGAGGCGTCGTGGGGTTCGATCGCGAGGTGGAGACGGCCGGAGCGCGCATCACCCGAGCGCGGCGCGGTCGAGTCGTCCGCGCGGTCGCGGTCGTCCCGGTCCCGCCGATCCCGGTCGTCCCGGTCCCGCCGATCCCGGTCGTCGTCCCGGTCGTAGCGCCGGCTCCGCTCGCCGCGCACCCGGTCATGCCAGTCGCCCTGCTGCCGGCCGTGCTCGGCCTGATCGCGCATCTCCTTGTCCTGCTGGATCCGCGCGTCGCGGCGCTCGTGGATTTTCGGTGACAGGTCTTCGGGGCGAATGGAGGGCCCCTGCTCGAGCCGGTCGTCCCAGTCGATCACCAGGCCGCGGTAGATCGTCACCTGCCGCGACAGGGTCTTGTAACCCTCGCGGTAGAAGGCGATGTCGTAGGTGCCGGGGTCGAGCCAGAGGTACTGCGGCCAGCCGTCGAAGTCGTCGACCTTGCCGATGTACTGGCCGTCGACGTAGACCTGGGTGTCGGCCGGGCTCAGGTCGAGGTCGAGCGCCCCCTGCTCGTCGCGGTCCCGGTAGTAGCCGTCGCGGTAGTAGCCGTCGTTGTAGTAGTAGCCCCAGGGACCGTAGTACCAGTAGGGATACGGGTAGCCGAAGTAGAACGAGCCCCAGAACGAGGGGTAGTAGTAGCCGCGAAAACCCCCACCATGGAAGCCGCCGCCGCCGTGAAAGCCGCCGCCATGGAAGCCGCCGCCATGATCGCCACCACTGTGATGGCTACCACCGCTCCCTCCCCCGTGATTGCCGCCGCCATGGTAGCTGCCGCCACCGTTACCGCCATGGCTGCCACCGCCACCACCGCCGTGGCTGCCACCGCCACCGCCGCCACCGTGGTTGCTCGCGGGAACGACCTCGGCCGCGCCACCACCCTGGCTCGGTGCGCTGCCGCGCGGCTCCGGCCCGTTGCTCTCGCTCGGTCCCACTCTCGGGGTCGAGGCGCGGAAGACCCCCGGCGACGAGCCATGGAACACCGCCGGCGAGGCCGTGTGCATCGCATGCGACGACGACGTTGAAGACGAGTGGGACGAATGGAAGGACGACGACCCGGAGTGGTGCGAGGACGACCCCGAGTGACGGGCCAGCGCCGGCGAGGCGCTCGCGGCCACCAGCAGCGTGAGCGCAGCCAGGCTCACGGGCCAGCGCCGGGCCTCGGGGCGCCGAAGTGCCGCACGTACGGCTGGACGGACTTTCATGAATGCTCTCCTTTGTTTCCTTCTTTATCCCCGTCGCGCCACGCTCGGTTGAGGCCTCTGATGTAATGGTACCGGAGTACCTCCTCCCATGCGCGCTTAGGGGCCACGGGAAGATTTTGCAAGGCCCGGACCACCCCCTCGCGCAGGCGGTGCGGCCGGTCCGGGGGGAGGGGCGGCGGCCCGTTTGGACCCACCCCGAGGAAGGCGCCGAGCTCGGGGTGGAGGCGGTAGAAGATGACCGCGCAGTACCCCGCCTTCTCCTGCCGGACGGCGAAGCGGGAGAGGTCCGTCGGGTGGTCGTGGGCGACCCTTGCCGTGGGCTCGTAGACCAGCCGCAAACCGCGCCGCTTCATGCGGTAGGCGACCTCGATATCCTCCCATGCCGCATGGGGAAAACGGAGGTCGAAGGGCTCGGCCAGGAGCAGGTCGCGGGAGAGCGAGAGGTTCGAGGTATAGAAGAAGTTGAACGGCACGTCCTCGGGGTCCTTGATCAGGGCATAGCCGAACTGCAGACCGTGCTCGTTGATGTAGCGGAGGAAGGGGGTAAGGCGCATCCGCGGGTGCCAGCCGGTATAGCCGATGACGGCTAAATGGGGGTCCTCGCCGCGCTTCCGGTGGGCCTCGCGATGGGCGGCCAACCATCCTGGTTCGGGGACAGTGTCGTCCCCCAGAAAGGCCACCCAGCGGCCGGCCGCCATGGCGACTCCGGTGTTCCGGGCCGCCGCCGGTCCGGCGTTGGCCTGGGAGTGGATGCGGGTCGTGATCGTCGAGGAACGGGGGGTGCTGGGAGTGCGGGCGCGCAGCCAGTCGCCGGTGCCGTCGGTCGAGCCGTCGTCGATGACGACGATCTCGAACGAGGGCGCCCCCACCTGGGCCTCTAAGGCGAGGAGCACCTCCTCCAACACCAGGAGTCGGTTGTGGGTGGGGATCACCACCGAGAATTCGGGCGCAGCCGCCATGCCACAAGCTTAACCGAGCCGGAGGCTGGTGACGCCTTCGCGGGCTGCCTCCAGGCAGGCTCCTGCTCAGAATCCTCTCCACCGAGAAAAGCCGGCCAGGACCGGCCAGTGATGGGACCCGAGAGCGCACCGACGCTCGGTCGACGCCGTGGCCTCGCCTTTCGGCAGGCACCTATCGGCGTATCTTAGCCGCTCACCGCCCCATCTCCAGCCCCCATGGCCCCGCTTTGGCGCTCAATGAAGGATCGCTGCTGCCGCGTAATGTAATACACTGAACCACAGAATGCTCATCTGTCCCGGTTGTTCCTCCGCCGCTCCTGACGGCAACAGCCGCTGCATCGTTTGCAGCGAGCCGCTCGATAGCACCGAGCGCACCGTCGCTGAAAGCCCGGCACTGCGCGGTGCTCGGGCCGGCAAGCCATCGGCTGACAACGGATGGGAGAGGCCACGTTTCGAGTCCGGCACGGTGCTCGCCTCCCGCTACCGCATCGTCACGGAGCTCGGCCGTGGCGGTATGGGCCAGGTCTACCGCGCCGACGACCTGAAGCTGAACCAGGCCGTGGCCCTGAAATTCCTCCCGCCTGCAAGGGTGGCTGGGGCTGCCGACGTGGCGCGCTTCCACCGCGAGATCCGTCTGGCGCGCCAGATCTCACACCCCAACGTCTGCCGGGCCTTCGACCTCGGTGAGCTCGACGGCCAGAGCTTCCTCTGCATGGAGTACATCGACGGCGAGAACCTGGCGAGCCTTCTGCGGCGTATCGGCCGGCTGCCGGTCGACAAGGCGCTCGAAATCGCGCGCCAGCTCGCCACCGGCCTCGCCGCTATCCACGATGGCGGCCTCCTGCACCGCGACCTCAAACCCGCGAACGTGATGATCGATGGCCGTGGCCGGGCTCGGGTCACCGACTTCGGCATCGCCGTCCCAGCCGAGTCGGCAGGCGGCCAGAGCGCCGCCGGTACTCCTGCCTACATGGCGCCGGAGCAGCGCGAACGGGGCGCGGTCAGCGTCCAGAGTGACCTCTACTCGCTTGGGCTCGTGATCTACGAAATGCTCACCGGCCGACCGGCTTTCTCGGACCCGGCCGAGAGCGCGTCGCCCTCGCGGCCGGCAAGCCTGGTCGAGGGGCTCGAGCCAGCGGTCGAGGAGATCCTGCTGAGCTGCCTCGCGGCCGATCCGAAGTTGCGCCCCACGTCGGCCCTCCAGGTCTCTGCGGTGTTGGCTGGTGGGGATACGCTGGCGGCCGCCAGCGCAGCCGGAATCACGCCCTCGCCCGAGGCAGTGGCAGCCGCGCCTAGGGTCGGGAGGTTGGGACTGGCGACGGCTTCTGTTCTCCTCGTGTCCATTCTCGCCAGCCTCGGTACCGTGTTGGCCCTCTCGGAGCGCGTCCTCGCCTTCCGGCAGGTTCCGTTCGACCAGCCGCCGGAGGTGCTCATCGATCGCGCTCGCCGCTTGCTGCGGGATTTCGGCTACAACCGGCCGGCGAGGGATTGGGACTCCGGTTTCACCCTCGAGCCCGACTACAGCCGCTATCTGGCTGTCCTGCAGGATCAAACCCACTCCTCAGCTGAAGTCCATCGTCTCCTCGCAAGTGGCCGGCCCCCCCTTTATGAGTTCTGGTATCGAGAGAGTCCGACACGCCTCCATTCGGGCGACCCTGAGGAACCAGGAAATAGCCCGCCATGGGGGGGCGAGGACGGGGCCCTCGCCGTGCTTGACCCTCAGGGGCGACTGTATCGCCTCGAAATCTTTACCAGCGGTAGCGCTCACGCAGCGAAAACCGCACCCCGACCGAATTGGGCGACCCTGCTCGCTGCGTCTGGCTTCGACCCTACGCGCCTCAAGACGACGGATCCTCAGCTCGTCCCGCCGATGTACGCCGACAGCCGCGCGGCGTGGGAGGGGACCTACCCGGGCGCTGCGGCGCGGCCTGCTCTTCCGATCCGCATCGAGGCGGCGGCTTTTCAGGGTTCGACCGTTTGGTTCCAGATCATGGGCCCATGGAATCGGCACGATGCAACAAAGCCCGGCCAAGAAGAAACTGTGCCGAAATGGTATCGGGCGTTCCTCTGGATGATGGCACTGACCCCTCTCGTCAGTGGCCTACTACTCGCCCGACGCAATCTGCGCTTGGGGTGCGGCGATAAACGTGGCGCCCTGCGGCTTGCCCTTTTCGTCTTCCTGACCGGAATACTCGCCATGTTTACCGAGCGCCCTTGGGTCTACCCCGAAATATTGAACCAAGACTCTATTATATATCTTCTGGCGGCGGTATCTCTGGTCTGGTTGTACTATATCGCTCTCGAACCTTACGTAAGGCGCCTGTGGCCGGAGCAGCTCATCTCCTGGACTCGCCTGCTCGCCGGTCGTTTCCGCGATCCGCTGGTCGGCCGTGACATCCTGATTGGCTGCCTTCTTGGCCTAAGTGACGTGCTTGTAAGATTCTCTGGAAGTCTAATGCCCGGAGGAGGTTTCCAGGAGAGTCCGAGCGTGGATGCGCTCCGTTTCGCCCCACTGAGTGGCTTTCAGGGTCTGATGCAGCAGTTTTGGTCCGATCTATTAGGAAGTTTGCTTGGCACCATGGTGTTCATGATCCTCTTGTTGGTGCTGCGCATCCTGCTGCGCCGGCAGGATGCCGCGATCTGTTCAGTCTGGGTACTAGGTACTACCTGGATGTTTTTCGGCCACTACCAGGGTCCCCATTGGGGCTTGCGCCTCGCAATTACGGGGCTTATGGCTGGGCTTCACGTCCTCGCCTTCGTGCGCTTTGGCCTGCTGGCCGGCTCGATTTTGATACTGACTAGCAAGTTAGGCCTCTACCCACTGACTCTCAATCTTTCAGCCTGGTACTCGCCCAGCACCCTGTTCGTGGTGATGGTCGTTGGAACTCTTGCTCTCTACGGCTTCAACACAGCCACTGCAGGACAGCGATGGTTCGCGCGGAGTGGCGTGCTCAACGACTGAAGGAGCGCCTCATCGCCACTCCCCACGCCCCCGCCCCGACGGGGATCGTGGCGATCACCTTCAAGCTCCCGGTGGCGATGACCGACAGGTCGTTCGACTCCCCGTTGGCGGTGTAGAGCTTCTTTCCGGCCGGAGCCAAAGCGATCCCCCAGGGGCGCTGGTCCTTTCGGCAGGCACCTATTGGTACTGCGGCTGCGCCTTTCGGCAGGCACCTATTGTGCACAGCGGAGCAACGGGCGAAGCCGGTTGCGGGCCCCCGAATAGGACCTGGGCCAGCGGGTTTCACAGGTTTGGAGTAATGGCCTATGTGCCTCGCCAGGTGCCCCAAGGGCTGGGCATTGCGTTCGTGGTATCCTTGAGGCCATGCGACTCCTCTGTGCTCGCTACGAAGACGGTATGCTCAAGCCGGAAACGCCTCTGGCACTCACGCCGGGCCAGCGTGTGGGCCTCATTGTGGTCGCGCCGCCCGAACCGAGACGGTGGGACCTCGACCGATTGGCCAAGAGCGGGGCCAGTGAGGATCGGGACCTCGCCGAACAGGGGCTCGCCGAGTGGGCCGCAGCGTTGGATCTGGAAGACCGTAGTTGAAACGTGGCGAGGTGTGGTGGGCAGACCTTGGCCCCTTCCGACCGCGTGAGCAGACCGGCCGGCGCCCCGTAGTCATCTGGCAGAGCAACGCCTTAACAAGAACCCTCCAGTCCGTTCTGGTGATCCCGCTCACTACTAACTTGGACCGCGCCAACTTGGCGGGGACGGCGATTGTGCATGCCTCCCCTGAGGCCGGCCTTCCCGAAGACTCGGTAGCTCTCGCCTTCCAGATGCGAGCTGTTCCGAAGTCCGCTCTCGATACCCGAGTGCGCACCCTCACCGAGAAGGAACTCGCCGAGCTTGAGCTCGCGACGGACGAAGCTCTCGGCCGGGTGGAGGACGAGGCCGATCTCTGAGGCGATGAACGGGAGGCCGCTAAGCGGCGGCGGGTTACGCGGCAGACTTCTCATTGCCTGCTATAAGAGTGGGCGAATCAAGTTCCTTCTTGCGCGAGAAAAAACAGATGAACGCATGCTGCAACATTGACTGCAGGCTATCCAGAGCATGAGTTCGCGTTCTCTCGAGCGCTCTGAATAACCACAGAGCGGCAAGGTAAGGGGCGATCAGCGCGAAGATCGACTGTGCCGAAAGAAACCAACTGTTCGAGGTAAGACCGATATTGTATACGAAATGGACAATACATGCAGCGAAGAGAGCTGTCCGTGTTGCCCCTATTCCGTGGTAAATGTCAGCTAGGTTGGTGACCTCTTGTTTGATAGGCGCTGCGTCGTGTCGAATGCAAAGATAGTTAAGCCAAAAGCGAACCACGTCCCAGTTGGCTTGGACTTTTCTCTCGTAACGGGCGCGCCCCGCCTTGTTACGAAACCGAAGCTCCAATCTGCGGAGGGGGTTCGGCATGATAAAGAACGCAACCTCCTCGTACATTTTCTCAAGATCCGCCGGCACGTCACCAATCATGAGCTTCATTTGTACATGCTCTGGGAGGCTTCCCAAGATTTCCGCCCCGCGGTCGCGGTTAACTAAATGGAAGAGCAGCACCTTACCATATGTGGAGTAGTAGACTTGGTACAGGATGAATCCAAGCGGTATACCTGCGGTAATCACCAGAGCGACAGCGGCCGTGCTTAGTTCGTGAAGAGAGGTTCGCGTTGCAATGCTCTGCAAGGAATGGCCCTGTGCTAGCAGGGTCACCATCTCCAGGCAAGTGATTGCCAATATGAGAATCCACCCCGGGATGCTCCACCTTATTACCTGGCGAGCTGTATCCATTTCAAGGCCTCGCTAGTTCCTTCCTCTGGGCTATTCTGCCGCCGAACGTTTCTGCTGCTAACCGGCGGCGTCGCCGTCCGTTGAGCAGCTGGGTTGGGCGACACAGCCATTTACGCACCACGATTAATTCGAATGGCTTCAGCCAAGACAGTGTCCAATTGCTGCCGCACATCCACCTGTGCAAGCGTTGGAAGGCTCTCTCTTCCGCGAATAGGGAGATGGATAAGACCGTCACTAATTTTGCGCGAAGCGCCATCGAGATGCGAAGCGGCCCCCTTAAAGGACTTGCCGCCGACGCTATAGTTGTTGGCCACCTCAGCGAACGTTTGGTAGCCAAACAGCGGTGGAATGTGATCAAGGACGGCCCTAGTGAGAAAGGCGACGGCATGAAAACATTGGCAGCGAAAACAGATATTAACTTCCTCGCACAGCCTAATGAGGCGGGAAACGTCGAGCTGCGAGGGTGCCAAAGCGGCCAGGCCGTCCAGTCGCTCAGCGTCCACGAAGGCTTCAGCTAAGGAAAGCGGCATCGCCGAAGGCTCGCTGATAAGGGCGAGTTCGGCCGAGAGAGTGGCAACAAGTCGATCACGCCCAAGATCTACCAGCTCAGGAGAATTCAGATTCAGTTTTACGGCATGTTGCGTAAGACGTGATTGGCATTCGTCAATGTTGGCACCGAGCCAGTCGATTGCTAGCTGAGTGATAGCTGGTTTGAGATCGCTAGCTTGGCGCCGCGAAGCACCAGAGAGAACTCGGGTAGCTGAGGTGAGCGCAGTTTCGCGGCGATTCTCAAGGTCAGACTCAAAGCATTGCTTGGTCTGAAAGACGTTGTCGCTGCTATGATAGACGCCGCGACCCATGAGGCCGCCCCACAGCTCATCTAGAGTATGGTTGAGCTCGCGGTCGGCCCGATACTTCTCCTGCGCCAGAAGTGCGACGAAAATCTCGGTTAGGTTCTCGGTCATAGATATTTCACCAAGTCTTCACCGCGTCGCTCAACCTATATGTCACCGGAAGCGCCCTCTCCCGGCTGTCTGCCTTAGCACTCACTATCGGCTGTCGGAGACGTCTGCTCATTGCGGCTTGCATCGAGCTATCTTCCTGTGCACGTTTGACTTGCCCGGCACTCTACTCTAGTTCAGGATCAGCGTCAACGTTGGAGAGGGTGTCGTATAAGCGGAACAGTCGATGGAAATGGGCTCACACGCTTACCCGACACAGAAGCTGCGCGCTTGGTGAAATCGCGATGCCACAACTTACGTCATTTCAGAGCGATGCGAAGTGACGGGGGCTCGCCCCCAAGACCTCGGCTGTCGCTATGGCGTCCTGCAATCGATCGGGAAGATGCATATACGATATCCGAGCTGTCACAATGGCGTCTTGCGCCAGCGGCACAGATGGCCTTAAGTGTTTCTCCCGGTGGTGCTTACGGTCGGCTCTCGCCAGCTGGACGGTTGCTTCTACGACACCCGAGCGGTCGTAGAGGCGTCAGAGCTTATCCACCGGGCTCTGGACTCCCCGGCCGCCACGGTTGAGGACGTGGGTATAGATCATCGTGGTCTTCACGCTGCTGTGCCCCAGGAACTCCTGGACCGTCTGGATGTCATAACCGCCCACGAGGAGATGGGTAGCGGGCGTACGCATGCGGGGGACGACAACTCTATACGGAGACGTCCCGCGGTCCCCGTGGCCTGCGAAGGATATCGTTCAGGACCCGGGACGTCTCTACCGCCTTCGCACTTGCTCGGGACTGCCGGGTCACCTCCAGGCAGGCTCCGGAGGGTCGGCGCAGGGAGCGGATCGCGACCGGACTGCTCCGGATCGGCACGGGTCTGCCGCGATGGTGCATACGACTGGAGCGGAGACGTTCTCGTTGCGCGCGGTTGAGATCTCGACTGCGGCGGAGTAGAACCGTTTTGGGCGCGAGCAGATCCGCAACGCGGCGGAGCAGAGGTCAA
>JAXDLD010000293.1:0-3317 GCA_034666805.1 Acidobacteriota bacterium | reverse complement strand
GAGCGGGACGAGATGGATGTAGGGCATGTTGGCGGTCTCGACCAGGTCGAACTCCGCGAGGTCGAGCCGCGCCGGGTTGGCCACGGTGGCGGCGAAGCGGAGGGCCTGGCGGGTGCTGCGCTTGCCCGCCTCGTTGTAGAGGCTGCCCAAGTCGCCCAGGGAGAGGATGCGGAGGTTGGGGACCTCCGACCGGAGGCCGCCGCAGAAGCCGGCGAGGGTCACCTCGTGTCCGCGCCGGGCGAGCGCCGCGGCGAGGTGGTAGTTGCGGACCTCGACCCCGCCGATGAAGTCGGGGTAGACGGTCTCGTAGAGGATGAGGAGCTTCAAACGGGGAACCTCTGGCCTACGGGCAGCGGGAGCGGGGGGAGCTCGTAGATCACGTTGTTCGGGTCCGAGTAGCGGAGGACGAAGAGCTCCGGATGGGCGCCTGCCCACTCCGTCTCCCGGGGGAAGGGGAAGGGTGGCGTGCGGCTCAGGTGAAGCCAGCGGACGTCCTCCCGGCGCAGGTTGACGAGCCAGGCGTCTTCGGAGAAGTCCGCCCGCGGCTGGCAGAGGGGATAGGCCGCCGCCTCGTGCAGGTCCCGGGCGTTGACGTTGACGTGGACCGCCCGCCGTTCGAGGCGCGGCCCCATCGCCGGGTAGACGAAGAAGGTGTCGGGCGAGCTCACGACGTCGACCGTGCCCGCGCCGCCGTGCCGGTCGAGCCAGTTCCAGGCTCCGGCGTAGCGGGCGGTGGTGACGACGTGCGCCGTGTACTCCTCCCGGAAGGCCCGCGCCCGGTCGCCGGTCCGGAAGCGGGCGAAGGGGGGGACCGCGGCGAGCGCCGCCAAGATCCCCGCGGCCACGAGCCAGCGGGCCTGCCGCCGGAGCGCCAGGCGCAGGACCGGCGAGAGGAGGAGGGCGGCGGCGAGGACGTCGGCGGCGGCGATCGCCGGCCGCAGGCCGTCCGGGATCGCGGTGTGGAGCTGGAGGACGTCCTGGGCGAGGAGGGCCAGGGTGAGGAGGCCGAGCGGCGCCACCCCGGCTTCCTCCGCCAGCAGCCCCTCGGCGGCCGCCATCCCACCGGCGCAGGCGAGCCCCAGGGCCGGCAGCAGGTAGCGGACGTTGGCGAGGACGTGCCCGCTCGCGGCGTAGGGGATCGTCGTCCACACCGCGACCTCGAACAGCACCTGGCTGGCTACGACCGCTCCCTCCCGCCGCCGGCCGCGGGGGAGGAAGAGGAGGGCGGGGACGGCCAAGAGGACGAGGAAGGCCTGGGGGCCGAGGCCGAGATCGACGAACGGGCTCCGGACGTCGACCGTGCCGAGGAAGGCGCGGAGGAGCTGCCCTTCGACGAGCATCCGGTGGGGCAGTGCGGCGACCGAGTTGGGACGGGGCAGGCGCGGCAATCCCGGGGTTGGACGGTGAGGCACCCCCTCGCAGGCGAAGGCCAGTGGGCCTACCCCATGCGCCAGGTTGCGCAGGTAGAAGAAGCCGCCGAGGGAGACGGCGAGGGCCAGGGCGAGCACCGCCTGCCCGACCCGGCGGCGGGGGATGGGGATGGGCCGCCAGACGGCGAAGAGGAGCAGGGCCGCCGCCAAGGCGCCGCCGTAGAGCAGGCCGAGCACCTTGGCCCCGGCGGCGAGCCCGATACCGATCCCGGCCAGGACCGCGGCGCCCGGTTCGGCCCGGCGCAGCCAGGAGAGGCCGAAGCCGACCGCGGCGAGCAGGCAGCCGGCGGTGAAGATGTCGACGTACTGAGTGGCGGCGAAACGGACGACCGTGGGCGTCATCCCCACCAGGAAGCAGGCGAAGGGCCAGCTCCGGCGCGCCCCGAGCCGCCGGGCCACCGCTCCGGCAGCGAGGGCGAGGAGCGCCCACTGGGGGAGGAAGGCGAGGTTGGCGTAAAGCTCGCCGTGCGCCGGGGCCATCCACCACCAGAGCCAGACCGAGCCGTTGGCCGGCACGTAGCCGTAGTAGCTCATCGGGTAGGCCCCGAAGACCGGCGCCAGGTCGTGCCTCTGCACCCAGTTGGCGGTGAGGGTCAGGTGGTACATGAGGCTGTCCCACGAGAGCGGCGGCCGGAGGAGCCCGCGGAGGGCCTCGGCGCCCACGGCGTGGAGGGTGAGGAGGGCGAGCGCCGGGTGCTCGGCGAGACGCGCCCAGGCGCGCCGCCGGAGGAGCCCGGCCGGCCGGCCGATCCCGCCCGCCCTCGGCTTCAAAAGGGCCCAGTACCCGGCCGCGAGGGCCAGGGCGAGGGGGAGCGCGAATTCGATCCGCAGCTCGCCCACGGCGCCGAGTGCCAGGCCGAGCCCCACCCCCTCCCCCGTCGCGCAGAGGAGGGCCGCCACGGCGAGCTCCAGAGTGTCCTCCTCCGCTCGCGTCCCCAGGAGGAGGAGGGCCAGCAGGTATCCCCCCAGGCCGAGGGCGCCGAGAGCGAGCAGGGTGAGGACGGCGCCGAGAAGGTCGCTCACTCCGGGTTCCCCCCCTCCCGGCGGCGCAGGATCGCCAGGGAGACCCCGCCCACGAGCGCCTGCGAGGCGAGCCCGAGCAGGCTGAAGGCGATGCTGAAGGAGAGCACCGCCGCCTCGGTGGCATAGGGGGCGAAGAGGAGGACCTGGGCCGCCTGCACCGTCCCCAGCCCCGAGGGGGAGAGCGGCACGACCGAGGCGAGGAGGACGACCGGCATCCGCGCCAGGGCCTCCCCCGGAGGCACCCGGACCCCCCAGAGCCAGAGGGCGCCCCAGTGGCCGAGAATCAGGAGGAGGAGGTGCGGCATCCGCCCGGCGAGGGCGGCGAGGTGCCCGAGCGGGCCGGCGGCGAAGAGCGGCGCCAGGACCTCCCGCCGGGCCAGGAAGGCGGGCCGGAGGGCGACGACCCCGAGGTAGGCCACCCCGGTGGCGAGGATGCCCACCGCGATCCCCAGCAGGCCGCCCGGCAATCTCCCCCCCTGGCGCCCGTCGCCGAGGGCGAGCCCCAGAACCCCGGCGGCGGCGCTGACGGCGAGCGCCCCGAAGTTGACGATCAGGAGGAAAAGGACGATGCCGGTGCCGCGCGCCGCCCGCACCCCGGTGCGGTGGAGATAGAGGCCGATCCCCCCCTGGCCGAGGGCGTAGTTGAGGAGCCCGAGGAGATAGGTGGCGCCGCGCACGAGGGTGAGAGTGCCAAAAGGGCGCGGCTCGCCGGCGATCCGCAGGCAGACCCCGGTGGCGTAGGCATCGGCGACCAGGGTGAGGACGATGAACGGCAGGGTATAGCCGATGAGCCACCCCCAGGGGCCCTGGGCGAGACCGCCGCGGAGGGCCGCCAAAGGCACCCGGTGCAACAGGGCGAGGAGG
>JAXDLD010000292.1:0-4566 GCA_034666805.1 Acidobacteriota bacterium | reverse complement strand
TCGAGTGACTTGAATTGTAATTCGAGCCGCATAATTTAGAACTCACTGTGGCGAAATTGAAATTCGGGTGGCTCGAATTGAAATTCGAGCCACTTGAATTGAAGTTCGAGCTCCTTGAGAGTCACGGGCGCCGATCTGGGGATGGGGCGCTCCCGGGAGCCCGGCCGCAAAGCTGACAGCGTAGACTTCGGAGCTCATGATCTGCCTGCCATGACGAATCGAGTGACGCCATGATGGTTCATCTCCTCGACGGCACGTATGAGCTGTTCCGCCACTACTATGGCCGGCGCCGCTTCGATAAGGGCAAGATTCGGCCGTTCGGGGCCGTGACGGGCGTACTGCATACGGTATTGGAGATGATCGAGAAGGGGGCAACGCATCTCGGCGTGGCGACCGACCACGTCATCCTGTCCTTCCGGAACCGTCTCTGGCCCGGCTACAAGACGGCAGAGGGGGTCGAGCGCACGCTCCTCGCGCAGTTCCACCCGCTGGAAGAGGCCCTCACCGCCATGGGCGTCACGGTCTGGCCCATGGTCGAACTCGAGGCGGACGACGCGCTCGCCGCCGCCGCCCGCATCGCCGCAGCCGATCTAAGAGTGCAGAAGGTCTGCATCTGGACACCCGACAAGGACCTGGCGCAGTGCGTCCGTGAGGACCGGGTGGTGCAGGTCGACCGCCGAGGGAACAAGATCCTCACGGCGGAAGGAGTCCGCGCGAAGTTCGGGGTCGACCCCGTCCTGATCCCCGATTTTCTTGCCCTCGTCGGCGACACCGCGGATGGCTATCCAGGCATTCCTGGAATCGGCCCCAAGACGGCGGCACGGCTCCTCAACCGCTACGGCATCCTCGAGAGCTTCCCTCCCGGCGTCTTGCGGGACCGCGATCTGGCGCTGCGGTTCAAGGACCTGGCGACGCTCCGGACCGACGCTCCCCTCTTCCGCGATGTCGACGAGCTCCGTTGGCGAGGCCCCACCCCCGCCTTCGCGGCGTACGCGGAGCGGCTCGGAGACGCTCGCCTGCTAGAGCGCTGCCTGGGCGCCCCGGTCGCTTAAGAGCAATTCTTAAGGTTATTGCTACTTTTGGCTCATCCCGTGACGAGCCAATCGCAGCTCGAGGTGCCGCCTCACATCGGGCCATTCACTGGCGAGGATGCTGTACATCACACTGTCGCGCACCGTTCCGTCGCGGCGCGCCTGGTGGTGACGGAGGACGCCGTCCTTCTTGGCACCCAACGCCTCGATGGCTCGCTGGGAGGCAAAATTGAAGTTATCGGTGCGGAGGCCGACCACCTTACATCCCAGCGCGTCGAACGCATGGCCGAGCAAAAGGAGCTTGCAACTGGTGTTGACATGGCTGCGTTGCCAGCTCCTGGCATACCAGGTGTAACCGATCTCCACACGGTCGATGGCGGCCACGACGTCGTGAAAGCGCGTCGAGCCGATGATGTGTCCGCTCGTGAGCTCGCGCACCGCCCACGGGAGCATGTGCCCAGCCTCCTGGCCCGCGAGTGCGCTCGCGATGTAATCGCGGGTCTGGTCCGGCGCCGGAACCGCGGTAAACCACAGCTCCCAGAGCTTCCCATCGGCCGCGGCAATGAGCAGCTCATCCTGGTGTGGATAGGCCAGAGGTTCCAATCGGATGCCGTTGCCTTCGAGTGTGACCGGGGATGGTTGGTTCATGTCTTCCCCGAGAGTACCATCGCCGTCTCCAGCACCGCCAACTCAGAAGCGCCGCCGACCTGGACCGTCGAGTAGCCCTGGTGCTTGGTCACGATCACCTGCTGGGCGAATTCGTCTCGCAGCTCCGGGATGTGGGTGATGATGCCGACCATCCGGCCTCCCACCCGCAGCCCCTGGAGGGTCTCGGCGACCAGCGCCAGAGTGTCGGGATCGAGGGTGCCGAAACCCTCGTCGATGAACAGGCTGTCGAGATGGACCGCGCCGACCGCGCGCTGCACCTGGTCGCTCAGCTCCAGGGCGAGGGCGAGCGAGGTGAGGAAGGTCTCGCCGCCACTCAAGGTGTCGCTGATCCGCGTCTCGTCCGCGTTGTCGTGGTCGACCACCCGGATCTCCTCGTCCTGGAACTCCAGGGAGTAGCGCTCCCCGGTCAACCGGAGCAGCCGGGCCGAGGCGCCCGCCACGAGCTCGGTGAACACCTCCTCCAAGACGTAGGCCTGGAACTTGTCGCTCCGCAGATCGCCCGCCAGGAGGTCGTGGATGCGGAAGGAGCCCTCCTCGCGGTCCAACTGGAGGCGGAGCTCCTTGCCGCGGGCGAGCCGCTCCTTCATACGCCCGATCTGCTCTTCGAGCCTCTTTTCCTGACCGAGCGCGGCCTCCACCTCGATGGTCAATTCCCCCGCGAGCCTCTCGACGATCGCCAACTGTTCGTCGGACACTCGCTCCTCCCCCAGCTCGGCTCGGAGTGTCGCGGCACGCACCCCGGCGGCGTGGCGGTCCTGGGCATACTTGTGGACCTGCTCCTGGAGCCGGGCGGCAATGGCATCGTCGAGAAGGGCCTCCCGGACGGCCGCCTCGTCGGCAAAGCCGGCGCGGGCAATCCCTGAGTCCCGGCTCTCCGCTCTCTCTACGGAGTCCTCACGAGCCGCCGCGGCAGCTTCGGCTTTGAGCCGTTGCGCCTCCTTGGCAGACATCAGGCGGTTTTGGGAGGTTGCCGACTCGTCGGTTGCCGCCTTGAGGTCCGCTTCCAGCTGCCGGACCTGCTCCTCCAAGGCTCTCGCCTCGGCAGCCGGGTCGGCCGACTCGGTGACGGCATGGATCTCGGCCTCCAGCGTCGTCAGCCGTAAGAGGCTGGCGCTACGCTCCTCCTCCAGCCGCTTTCTCGACACTTCCCTCTCGCCGAGCCGATCCCGCGCGGCGGCCTCCTCGGCCTTAGCCCTCTCCAGAGCTCGTTCCGCCGCCGCTAGCCGCGCCTTCGCCTCTTCGTTCGCTTTGCGGCTCCTGGCGAGAGATGCGATCCGGATTTCCATCCATATTTCGACCGCGGCATCCCTTTCTGGAGCGCGGTCGCCGAGCGCGCGACAGATCTCCTCCTCGCCAGCGGCCACGCTGGCTTCGAGCTCGGCGCAGCGCGCCTCCAGCTCGGCGAGACTCTGCCGAGCGGCCTCAAGCCTCGCCTGTTCGCCCGTCACCGCAGCGTCGTTCTGCCGGGCGAGTACCTCGGCTTCTCTTCGTTTCTCCCGCGCGCCTTGGAGCGCGGCCCTGGCCGCTTCGATCTCGGGTGCCAGACGGGTCGGAGGGGGGGTGTCGACGAGCTGCTCGCACACCGGGCAGGGTTGGCCGGGAACGAGCTCCCCGCGGAGGTGATTGGCCTCGTTGAGGCGGGTCGAGCGATGCAGCGCCTCCTCTGCCGCCTCGAAGACGCGCAGCGCCTCCTCCGCGGATCTCCTGGCCGCCTCGGCCTTCTCCTTCAGCAGCTCAATCTCCCCAGCCTGCTCTTCCACCGCCTTGCGCTTCCGAGCGAGCTCCGCCCCGCGCTCCGCCGCGCCCTTTCGAAGAGCGCCCAGCTCGACGGCGCGGTCGCGGATGCTCTGCAACAGCTCGTCCAGCTCCGGGTCATAGCCGGAGGTCTCCGCGGCCTGCCGCGCCGCATCGACGGCTCCCTGCTGTTGCGCTTGCACAGCCTTCGCCGATTCAACCGTAAGAGCGAGCGAGGACAGCTCACCTTGGAGAACCTTCAGGCCCTGCGCCTGCCGGCCGATCGTCACCTGGAGCTGCTCTCGTTCCGGCAGGCGTCCGAGCACCTGGTGGAGGCGAGCCACCTGCTCACGGATCGTCGGGATCGCCTGGGCGGCTTTCTCCGCGGACTGGAAAGCGCCGGCCTTCTTCTTCCAATCCTTTTGCGCGGAGTCATAGTGGGCCTTGGCAACGTCCGCCGCCTTCGTCGCCGTCTTGGCGGCGGCGGCGGCGCGGGCCGCTTCCTCGAGCAGAGGCAACAGGGGCACCGCGCGAGCCGCCGCCGCGATCCTCGCTTTCTCAACGTTCACCTGCTCGGCCTGCTTCTCCAGGACGGCCCGCCTCTCTTCGATCTCTCGAAGCTCGCGAGTTTTCGCGTGCTGGCCGCGCAGCAAGGCGAGCGTCGCCTGGGTGTCGTCCCGTCTCTTCCTCGCGGCCGCGAGCGACAGGGCGACCCGGGCGTGCTCCGTCTCCAGCCCGGAGACGGCGGCCTCGTCGATACCGGCATACTCGTCGGCCAGGAGCTTCCGCAGAGAATCGACCGTCCCCTTCTTCGCCGCCGCCGAACGCTGGGCCCGTTCCCGCATCCGTTCGTAGACGTCAAGCCTTAGAAGCGTGCGGAGCATGCTGCGCCGGTCTCTCGGTTGCGCTCGCAGAAACCGGGCGAACTCGCCTTGCGGCAGAACCACGGCTTGCATGAACGCAGGCGCCCCCAGCCCCAGGATCTGAGTCACCTGATCGGTCGCGGCGCGAACCTGATCCGCCAGATTCTTAAAGGAGCCATTACCGCCAACAGCGTCACGCTCCTCCAGGCGAACCATCTGCGCACCATTGCGCTTGAGAGTCCGCGCGATGCGGTAGCGGCTCGCACCGA
>JAXDLD010000291.1:0-5688 GCA_034666805.1 Acidobacteriota bacterium | reverse complement strand
GCCATCGCCGTGTCGCGGACCAACCCGGACGTCGTCTGGGTGGGGACGGGCGAGGCCAATACGAGAAACAGCGTCTCGGTGGGCAACGGGGTCTACCGCTCGCTCGACGGCGGGAAGACCTGGGCCCACCTGGGGCTCGACGCCACGGAGCACATCGCGCGGATCGTCCTCCATCCCACCAACCCGGACGTCGCCTGGGTGGCGGCGCTGGGCAAGCTCTGGGGGGAGAACGCGGAGCGCGGGATCTTCAAGACTGAGGACGGCGGCAAGAGCTGGCAGAAGGTCCTCTACGTCGACGAGAAGACCGGCGCCGCCGACCTGGTGATCGACCCTTCCAACCCGCAGAAGCTCTTCGCCGCCCTCTGGCAGGCCCGGCGCTGGCCCTGGGTGTTCAAGTCCGGCGGCGCCGGCTCCGGCCTCTATGTCAGTCTCGACGGCGGGCGGAGCTGGAAGCGGCGGACCGAGGACGACGGCCTGCCCAAGGGCGACCTGGGGCGGATCAAGATCGCCGTCTCGCCGTCGACCCCCGAGATCGTCTACGCCATGGTCGAGGCCGAGAGCAGCGCCTTCCTGCGCTCGGAGGACGGCGGCCGGACCTTCCACTCGGTCAACAGCTCGACCAACGTCGACCCGCGGCCCTTCTACTTCGCCGAGATGGCGGTCGACCCCGAGTGGCCGAACCGGATCTACAGCTTCGACTTCAGCCCCCGGGTTTCGGTCGACGCCGGCAAGACCTGGGACCCGCTCCCCTTCGGCAACGCCATCCACGGCGACTACCACGCCATCTGGATCGACCCCAAGGACCCGCGCCACCTGGCGATCGGCGAGGACGGCGGGGTCGCCATCAGCCGCGACCGCGGCCAGACCGCCGCCTTCGTGGCGGACCTCCCCCTCGCCCAGTACTACCACGTGGCGGTCGACATGGACGTCCCCTACCACGTCTTCGGCGGCCTCCAGGACAACGGCTCCTGGCGTGGCCCGGCCGCGGTCTGGGAATTCGGCGGCATCCGCAACTACAACTGGCAGGTGGTGGGCGGCGGCGACGGCTTCGAGACCCTCCCCGATCCCGACGACTCGCTTTTGGGCTACTCGGAGTCGCAGAGCGGCTTCCTCAACCGCTTCAACCTCCACACCGGCGAGATGAAGGACATCCGCCCCCCGACGCCCGACGGCACGCGGCTGCGCTTCAACTGGAACGCCGGCCTCGCCCAGGACCCCTTCGACAAGGGGACGATCTACTCCGGCAGCCAGTTCCTCCACCGCTCGACCGACCGCGGCGAGACCTGGACGATCATCAGCCCCGACCTGACCACCAACAACCCCGACTGGCAGAAGCGGACGGAGAGCGGCGGCCTGACCCCCGACAACTCCGGGGCCGAGGGCTACACGACGATCCTCGCCATCGCCCCGTCGCCCGTCGAGCGCGGGGTGATCTGGGTGGGGACCGACGACGGCCGGGTGCAGCTCACCCGGGACGGCGGCAAGACCTGGACGAGCGTCGAGGCGAACGTCCCCGGAGTGCCGAAGAACACCTGGATACCCAGCATCCGCGCCTCGCGGCGGAACGCCGGTACGGCCTACGCGGTCTTCGACAACCACCGGCGCTCGGACTGGACCCCCTACGTCTACCGCACCGACGACTTCGGCAAGAGCTGGAAGAGCCTGGCGACCCCGGAGCTCCGCGGCTACTGCCTGGCCTTTGAGGAGGACACGGTCGACAAGGACCTCCTCTTCCTCGGCACCGAGTTCGGGCTCTGGATCTCCCAGGACGGCGGCGGGCACTGGCTGCGCTTCAAGCATGGGGTGCCCACGGTGTCGGTCATGGCCCTCACCCTCCACCCCCGCGACCACGACCTGGTGATCGCCACCCACGGCCGCGGCCTCTATGTGATCGACGACGTCCGGCCCTTGCGGCACCTGACCGCGGCGGCGCTCGCCGAGCCGCTCCACTGGCTGGAGAGCGGCGACGCCCTGCAGCACTGGTCCGCCGCGCCGGCCGGCGGCTTCGGCCCCGGCTCCGGCGAGTACGACGGCGAGAACCGGCCCAACGGCGCCCTCCTCGCCTTCTCGGCCAACCTCCCCGGCCTCCCCGTCCCCGACCCGGAGAAGGAGCGCGAGAGGAAGGAACGCGAACGGATCCAGGCCCGCCAGGCGGCGGAGCGCAAGGCGGCCTCCCCGGAGGCCCAGGAGGCCAAGCGCCCGACCCAGTCCCCGACCACGAAGGTGCCCCCGCCGGCCACGGCTCCGGCGGCGGCCGGCGTGGAGGTGAAGACGGAGGACAAGGAGAAGGATAAAAAGGAGAGCATGGAGCCGAAGGCGGAGATCCGCATCGCCGACGCCTCGGGCAAGGTGATCCGGACCTTCAAGGCGCCCATCAAGCTGGGGATCAACCGGGTCGTCTGGGGTTACGAGCGGGATGCCTGGAAGCTGCCGCCCCCCGGACCCGGCGAGCACCGCGACGACAACCCGGGCGGTCCCGCGGTCCCCCCGGGCCCCTATACCGTCACCGTGGCCTACGGCGGCCATGAGACCAAGGGGACGGTCCGGGTGCTCCCCGACCCGCGCACGAAGAACGCCGCCGCCGACTGGCAGGGCCGCTGGACCGCGGTCAACCGGGCGGGCGAGCTGCAAGAGGTGGCGGTCACCGCCCTCGAGCGGATCACCCGCACCCGGGCCGACGTCGACGCCGTGGCCGCCAAGGCGCGGCAGGCGGCCCAGGCAGCGGAAGACGAACGGCGGGCGAAGGGCACGATTGCGGACAAAGCGGTGAATCCAGCGTCCGGCAAGCCGGCCGACCCGCCCATCGTCCTGGCGGCGGACAAGCTGAAGAAGGGGCTCGACGGGCTGGAGAAGCGGCTCTGGGTCTCCCCGGACACCAAGGGGCTGATCGACGACGACACGGTCCTCGGGAAGATCAACTACGCCCAGGGGGCGATCGGCTCGGCGATGACGCCGCCGACCGCCGCCCAGCAGGAGTACCTGCGCCAGGCGGGCGCCGCGCTCGACTCCTTCCTCGCCGACTTCAACCGCTTCTACGCCGCGGAGGTGCCGGCGTTCCGCCAGCAGGCGGCAGGGGAGAAGATCGAGCTCCTGCCGGACCTCCCGCCGCTCCAGGCGCGGGGGGCGGCGCGGCCGTAAGGCCGCCCGGAAGATCGCGGGGGCCGGCCTCCGGCCCCCCGTTTTTATATCCCCTCAAGCTGTCCCGATTCGCAAGTGATGGCGCACTGTCAACGGTAGACGCCCGCTCGCCGTACCAGAGGGCGCCCGAGTACGCGAGGTCAAGCTCCAGGACCTCGACGACGCTGGGCTGTAAACGCTGGAAACAGCGGCCGCTTCAACCGCGAGTGGGGGTCGGTTTGTACAACCGGACGCTTCAACTTCGTGGGAGACCAACGGCACATGGCAAGCAGCGAACAGTTCATCGGTACGGACGCGGTCCCAACTCCAGAGTTAACGGAAAAGCTATCGGGCCTATCCCGGCGCAAGTTCCTCGGCGCGAGCGGCCTCGCCGCGGCGACGGTGGCGGCAGGCGCGGCGGGGATCGTCGGCCTCGAGCCGCTGGTCCCGGGCGGCAGCAGCGCCGCCGCCGACTTCACCCCCTTCCCGGATAGCGGCGGCCCGGGCAGCGGGCGCCGCGAGCAGTCCTACCAGGTCCGCGTCGACGCCGCCGAGTACAACCGTGAGCTCCCCGTTCCCACCCATCCCACGAACGGCGACGAGGACCGCTATCCCTCGAAGATCGGCAACTACACCAAGGGCCTGCCCCACAATACCTTCGGCGAGGTCGACCTCGCGGCCTATCAGACCCGTCTCCACGCGCTCGACACCGGCCGGCCGGCGGACTTCAACGCCATCCAGCTCGGCGGCAGCCGCCGCCTGGTGAACCCCCAGTCCGGCCTCGCCTTCGACCTCGAGGGCACCGACAGCCACCAGCTCTTCGTTCCACCGAACCAGCCCACCGACCCTCCGACCGCCCTGCCGCCGGCGCCGGCTTTGGCGAGCGCCGAGATCGCGGGCGAGGCGGTCGAGCTCTACTGGATGTCGCTCCTCCGGGACACCAACTTCAGCGAGTACTCGACCAGCCCGCTCGCAGCCCAAGCGATCGCCAACCTGAACACCCTCTCCAAGTTCAAGGGCCCGAAGGTGGGCGGCCAGGTGACGGCCCAGACCCTCTTCCGCGACGACCTCCCCGGGGCGCTCAAGGGCCCCTACGTCTCCCAGTTCTTCCTCCTGCCGACCCCGTTCGGCGCCCAGTTCGTCGACAACCGGGTCCGCACCTATGTCGCGGGGACCGACTACCTGACCAACTTCGGCGACTGGCGGACGGTCCAGAACGGCAACTCGACCGGCCTCTCGAACACCTTCGACACCCGCCGCTACATCCGGAACGGCCGCGACATCTCGGCCTTCGTGCATGTCGACGTCCTCTTCCAGGCCTACTTCAACGCCTGCCTGATCCTCCTCACCCCGCCCGATTCGACCGATCCCAACTTCGGCGGCATCGGCGCCCCCTTCAACCCGGGGAACCCCTACATCGGCAATCCCACCCAGGAGGGCTTCGGGACCTTCGGCGGCCCCGCCATCAAAACCCTGATGTGCGAGGTGGCGGACCGGGCGCTCAAGGCCACCTGGTACCAGAAGTGGTTCGTCCATCGCCGGCTGCGGCCGGAGGAGTATGGCGGCCTGGTGCATCTGCAGCTCACCCAGAACCGCTATCCCGGCGTCCTCCATCCGGACGTCTTGAATTCGCCCGCGGTCGCCAAGGTGTTCAGCAAGTACGGCACCTACCTCCACCCCCAGGCCTTCCCCGAGGGATCGCCGATCCACCCCTCCTACACCGCGGGCCATGCGACGGTCGCCGGCGCCTGCGTCACGATCCTCAAGGCGATGTTCGACGAAAACTTCGTCATCCCCAGCCCGGTGGTGGCGAGCGGCAACGGCCTGTCGACCCAGCCCTACACCGTCCAGCCCCTGACGGTGGGCGGCGAGCTCAACAAGCTGGCCTCGAACGTCGCCACCGGCCGCCACCACGCGGGCGTCCACTGGCGCTCCGACGCCTACTGGTCGCTCCGGCTCGGCCAGCAGGTGGCGATCAGCATCCTCCGCGATCAGCGCGGCACCTACAACGAGAATTTCAACGGCTACACCTTCACCGGCTTCGACAACGAGCTCATCACCATCTAGGAGGTCCGAGCCCGCCCGGCGCAACCGTGCCGGGCGGGTTTCAGAGCGCCGTGTCGGTCAGCACGTAGGGGCAGCGCTCGAAGCTGCCGGAGACGGTCCCCTTGCCGGACTCGCCGGTGTAGTCGCTGCTGAACGCTCCCGAGACGAGGGAGCCAGAGGACGCGGCGGTCACCTGGATCGAAACCTTGGCCTTGCCCTTCGAGGTGCGGTAGGCCTCGCCCGTGTAGGTGGCGCGCACCCGGATCTCCCCTTCGTATTCGCCGGCACCGCGGAAGTTCTCGATCCGGACGACGACCTCCGGGACGGCTCTCCAGGTGATCTGGAAGGCCTTGTCCGCATTGAGGGTGCAGAAGGTGGGGGGCTCGGTGTCCACCTGGTAGTCCCCCTTGACGGTGAGATGGGAGACCGCGCTCTCGCCTCGCGCCTGGGCGTGGATGGGCTGGCCGTCCAGGCCGACCGACTTCGCCTTCGGGGGCGAGGGCTGCCGATGGTAGACACGCCCGA
>JAXDLD010000290.1:0-3569 GCA_034666805.1 Acidobacteriota bacterium | reverse complement strand
CGGAGCGGGAGTGGTGGTGAGCAGCTTCGGCATCCTCAACCTCGGGCACCAGGCGGCGCGCTGCTCGGTCGTCGGTTTTCCTCCGTATGTGCAGGCCCAGCTCCAAGACATCGTCATCCCGCCGGTCTCGGTGGCGGCCTACCCGGACATCTTCGGCCGGCCGACCTTGGGCGCCCAGGGGTCGCCGACCGTGACCTGCGATCAGCCGTTCTACCCCTTCGCGCTGATCTACCGGGGTGTCCCGGGCAATCCCTTCAGCCTCAACTTACCTTGGGTGGAGTTCGTGCCGCCGGCCGTGCCGCTGGGCACCGTGCCGTAGCGTCTTCACCCGCTCTGCACCCGCCGGACCTCGGCGAGAACGGAGAGGTCCTCGCGCGCGGTGATCACCAGGGCGCGGACGGCGGCGCCGGCGGCGGAGATCTCGGCGTCGGGGTCTCCCGAGATGCCGGCGCCGTTCTTCTTCTCGTCGAGCCGCAGCCCGGCGAAGCCGAGGGCCGCAGCCACGTCCTGCCGCACCCGGGCGGAGTGCTCGCCAATCCCGCCGGTGAAGACGAGGGCGTCGACCCCGCCCAGCACCCCGCTCATGGCGCCCACCGCACGGCGGAGGGTGTGGACGAAGATTCCGTAGGCGAGCTTGGCGCGATCGTTCCCGGCGTCCGCGGCCTCCAGCACCTTGCGCAGATCGCCGGAGATGCCGGAGACGCCGAGGAGACCGGAGCGCTGGTTCAAGGCGTCCTCCAACCCGGCCGCATCCTGGCCGTGCTGCCTTTCGAGATAGAGGAGGAGACCCGGGTCGACCGAACCGGAGCGGGTGCCCATCATCACCCCTTCCAAGGGGGTGAAGCCCATGGTGGTGTCGACCGAGCGGCCGGCCTCGACCGCGGTCACCGAGCAGCCGCTCCCCAGGTGGCAGATGATCATCCGGCTCGGGCTCTTCCCCAGGATCTCGCCGGCCCGGCGGACCGCGTAGGCCACGGAGAGGCCGTGGAAGCCGAAGCGGCGGAGGCCCCATTCCCGCGTCCACTCGTAAGGGATCGCGTAGACCGCCGCCGCCTCGGGGATCGTGGCGTGGAAGGTGGTGTCGAAGGCGGCGATCTGGGGGAGATCGGGGAAGGCCTCGACCGCCGCTTCGATCAGCTCGAGCGCCTTTCCCGTGTGGAGAGGGTCGATCTCGGCAAGATCGGCGAGGGCCTTCCGGGTGGCGTCGTCCAGGCGCACCGTCTCGCGGAAGCGCAGGCCGCCGTGGACCAGCCGGTGCCCGATTGCGTCGGGGGTGGAGAGGGAGCGGAGGCGTTCGAGCACCGCCCGGGCGGCTTCCTCGCCACCCTCCCAATCTTCGTTTCCCTCGGCCTCGACTCTCTCCGTAGTCGCATCCAGGAGCGACCACTTGAGGCTGCTCGATCCGGCGTTCAGGACGAGGACGTGGTGCGGGAACAGGGCTACCCCGACCACTTCCAATTCCGGATCTCCTCCGGGTCGTTGCCGTAGGTCTCGATCCAGGTCCGGTGATCCCGGAGCGCCCGTTCGTAGAAGTCGATCTTCTCTCCCGCCATGCTGGCCAGCCGCGGCGAGCGGCGGAGGGCCTCGATCGCGAGCTGATATCGGCTGATGCCGTTCCGCACCGTCATGTCGAAGGGGGTGGTCGTCGTCCCCTCCTCCTGGTAGCCGAAGATGTGGAAGCGGTGCGGCTCCGGACGTGAGAAGAGGAGCTGGCGGGCGGCTGAAGGGTAGCCGTGGAAGGCGAAGATCACGTCGACGTCCTTGGGGAAGAGACGGGCGAAGCTGTCGTCGTTCATCCCGTGCGGGTGCTCGCGCGGAGTGTCGAGCACCATGAGGTCGAGGACGTTCACCACCCGCACCCGGATCTCGGGCACGTCTTTCCTCAAGAGCGCCGCCGCCGCCAGGGTCTCTAGAGTCGGCGTGTTGCCGGCCGCAGCCAGGACCACGTCGGGGTCAAGGCCCTCGTTTGTGCTCGCCCAGCGCCAGATCGAGGCGCCGGCCCGCCGGTGCTCGATCGCCTCGGGCAGCGAGAGCCACTGCGGCATCTCGTTCTTGGTCGCCACGATCAGGTTGACGTAGTCGCGGGTCTTCAAGCAGTGGTGGACCGTCGTCAGGAGCGTATTGGCGTCGGGCGGCAGGTAGATACGGGCGACCGAGCCCTTCTTGTTGAGCAGCATGTTGATGAAGCCCGGCCCCTGGTGCGAGTAGCCGTTGTGGTCCTGGCGCCAGCCGTCCGAGGTGAGGAGAAAGTTGAGCGAGGCGATGGGCTTCCTCCACGGCACCTCCTTGCTCGTCTTCAAAAATTTCGCGTGCTGGTTGACCATGCCGTCGACGATGGCGATGAAGGCCTCGTAGCAGGGGAAGATCCCGTGCCGGCCGGTCAGCAGGTAGCCTTCGAGCCACCCCTCGCACATATGCTCGGAGAGGATCTCCATCACCCTGCCGCCGGGAGAGAGGTGGGAGTCCTTCTTCTCGGTCGGCCAGGTGAAGGCGCGGTCGGTCGCCTCGAAGACCGCCTGGAGCTTGTTCGAGGTCGTCTCGTCCGGGCAGACGAGCCGGAAGTTGCGGGTCGCTTCGGTCCGGCGGAAGACGTCGCGCAGGTAGTCGCCGATCGGCCCCACGGCCCCCGCGTAGTCGCAGCCGCGGCCGGAGATCTTCACCTCGTAGGTGGCGACTTCGGGAAGGTCGAGGTCGCGGCGCAGGTTGCCGCCGTTACCGTTCGGGTTCATCCCCAGGCGGAGGTCGCCCTCCGGGCAGCGGGCGAGGATCGCCGCGACCGGCCGGCCGGTTTTGTCGAACAGCTCCTCCGGCTTGTAGCTCTTCAGCCACCCTTCTACGGCGGCGAGCGCCGCGGGGTCGGTGCGCGGGTCGGTGATCGGCACCTGGTGGGCGCGCCAGGTCCCGGCGAGCGGCTCGCCGTGCCACTCCGCCGGAGCGCCCATCCCTTTGATCGAACGCAGGACGAGCATGGGCCAGGCCGGCCGCTCGCGCGGGCGGCCGGCGCGGGCGTCCTCCTGAATCGCGCGGATCTCGCCGTGCGCCCAGTCAAGGGCGTCCGCGAACGCAGAATCGAGATCATCTCCTTCCACGATCCGCGGCTGCCAGCCGTAGCCGCGATAGAGCAGGTCGAGCTCCTCGTCGCTCATGGCGCCGGAGATCGTTTTGGAAGAGATCTTATAGCCGTTGTCGTGGAGGATCGGGAGCACCGCGCCGCAGGTCTCAGGGTCGAGATACTTGGTCCCGTGCCAGGCGGTGGCGGTGGGGCCGGTCTCGGCCTCGCCGTCGCCGACGATCACGGCGACCAGCAGATCCGGGTTGTCGAGCGCCGCCCCGAAGCCCTTGGCGAGGGCATAACCCAGCTCTCCTCCTTCATGGATGACGCCGGGGATGCCGGGATTCAAATGGCTGGGAAATCCCCCCGGCCAGGAGAAGGAGCGGATCAGCTTCTGGAGCCCGACGCGATCGCGCGAGAGGTCCGGATAGAACTCCTCCAGCGTCCCTTCGAGATAGAGGTTGGCGAGGTTCGCCGGCGCTCCATGGCCGGGGCCGGTGATGAGGAGAACCGAGGC
>JAXDLD010000289.1:0-12455 GCA_034666805.1 Acidobacteriota bacterium | reverse complement strand
ACCCCGGCGGTCCTCGCCGACCGGCTGATCGAGCAGAAGGTGACGACGGTGGTGGTGACCCCGTCGCTCCTCTCGGTCCTGCCGGAAAGCCGGCTCGGCAACCTGGTAGCGATCAGCGTCGGCGGCGAGGCCTGCCCGGCGGATCTCGCGGCGCGCTGGGCCCCCGGCCGGCAGTTCCTCAACTGCTACGGTCCGACCGAGGCGACGATCTTCGCCACCGTGGCCCTGCTTTCGGGTGAGGAGGAGAAGATCACCATCGGCCGGCCGGTGGGCAACGTCGTCGCCTACGTCGTCGACCGCGATCTCCAGCCGCTGCCGATCGGCGCGGTGGGGGAACTGGTGGTGGGCGGGGTGGGCCTCGCCCGCGGCTACCTCGACCGGCCGGAGAAGACGGCGACGAAGTTCGTGCCCGATCCGCTATCGGCGACGGCGGGGGAGCCCGGGGCGCGGCTCTACCGGACGGGCGACCTCGCCCGTTTCACCCCGGCGGGGGAGATCGAGTTCCTGGGCCGGCTCGACGACCAGGTCAAGGTGCGCGGCTTCCGGATCGAGCTGGGGGAAATCGAAGCCGCCCTCCTGCGCCACCCCGGAATCCAGACCACGGTCGTCCTCGCGCCCGCCGACGCCCAAGGCGAACGCAAGCTGATCGCCTATGCCGCCGGTCCGGAAGCCGATCGTCCCTCTGAGGCCGACCTGCGCGGTTTCCTCGCCGAACACCTGCCGGAGTACATGGTGCCCTCCCACCTGATGCTTCTCGACGCCTTGCCCACGACCCCGGGAGGCAAGGTCGACCGCCGCGCCCTGCCTGATCCCGAGGGATCGCGGGCGGAGACGGCTGAGCATGTCGAGCCGAGCACGGCGGCCGAGCGCTTCGTGGCCGGCCTCTGGCGGCAGGTGCTGGGGATCGAGCGAGTGAGCGCCGCGGACGACTTCTTTGCCCTCGGCGGCAACTCGATCAAGGGCGCCATCTTGACCAACCTGCTCCAGGAGAAGCTCGGCGAGTACGTCTATGTCGTCGCCCTCTTCGACGCCCCGACCCTCGCCGCCCTCGCCCGCTACCTGGAGGAGAACTACACCGAGGCCCTGGAGCGGGTGACGGGGGAAAAGGTCTCGAATGTAGGCGCCGGGGGCGGCCGGGTCGAGCCATCCATGCTCGTCACCCTGCGCGAGGTCATCCCGCCCCTCGCTCCCAAATCGGCAGCCGCCGCGAAGAACCGGCGCGCCGTCTTTCTCCTCTCACCGCCGCGCTCGGGCTCGACCCTCCTGCGGGTCATGCTCGCCGGCAACCCGGCGCTCTTCGCGCCGCCGGAGCTGGAGCTGCTCGGCTTCAACACCCTGGCCGAACGCAAGGAGGCCCTCTCGGGCCGCTGGGCGCTCTGGCAGGAGGGGACGATCCGGGCCCTCATGGAGGTCTACGCCTGCGACGCGGAGGAGGCGCGGCGGCACATGGACGAGGCCGAGGGGCGGGGCCTCTCCGTGCAGCAGTTCTATGGGGAGCTTCAGGCCGCCATCGGCAGCCGGCTGCTGGTCGACAAGACCCCCTCCTACGCCCTCGACCCGGCGACCCTCGCCCGGGCGGAGGAGGACTTCGCGGAGCCGCTCTACGTCCACCTCCTGCGCCACCCCTACGGGATGATCCGCTCCTTCGAGAAGGCGAAGCTGGAGCAGGTCTTCTTCCGACCGAGCCACCCGTTCAGCCGGCGCCAGCTGGCCGAGCTGATCTGGGACGTCTCCCAGGAGAACATCCTCGACCTTCTCTCCGGGGTGCCGGCGGAGCGCCAGATCCAGCTCCGCTTCGAGGAGATGCTCCGCGAGCCGGAGCGCGAGATGCGGCGCCTCTGCGGGTTCCTGGGGGTCCCCTTCGATCCCGGCATGCTCGACCCCTACGCCGACAAGGCGAAGCGGATGACTGACGGTATCCACCAGCTCTCGAAGATGGTGGGGGACGTCAAGTTCCACGAGCACAAGGGGATCGAGGCGCGGACGGCGGACAGCTGGCGGAAAGAGATCGCCGAGGACTTCCTCGGCGACGTGACCTGGGACCTGGCGGCCGGGCTCGGCTATTACGAGCGAGCGCAAGAGAGAGCCGAGCCGCCGCGGCCCCGTTTCTCGCCCCTCGTGCCCATCCAGCCCAAGGGCACGGCGAGCCCCCTCTACCTGGTCCATCCGGTGGGCGGCAACGTCCTCTGCTACGCCGAGTTGGCCCGCCAACTGGGCGAGGACCAGCCGGTCTACGGCCTCCAGTCGTTGGGGCTTTCCGGTTCGTCGCCGCAGGAGACGGTCGAGGAGATGGCGGCGTCCTACGTGGCGGCGGTCCAGGCCGCCCAGCCGGCGGGCCCCTACCGCCTGGGCGGCTGGTCGATCGGCGGTGTCATCGCCTACGAGATGGCGCGTCAGCTCCGGGAGGGCGGCCACGATGTCGAGCTCCTGGCCCTCCTCGACAGCCTCGCCCCGGTCCGCTCGCGGATGTCGGAGGGAACTCCAATCGAAGAGATCGACGAGGCCCTGCTCCTGGCCGGGCTCGCCCGCGACCTGGGCGGGCTCGCCGGCCGGCCCTTCGCCCTCGATCCCGCCGAGCTTGCTGGCCTCGCCCCCGAGGCGGGTCTCGCCCAGGTGGTCGAGCGGGCGCTGGCGGCGGGAGCGCTGCCGGCCGGGCTCGGGGAGGAGCAGGTCGGCCGCCTCTGGCGGGTCTTCCGCGCCAACGTGCGGGCGGTGCGGGCCTACCTGCCTCACCCCTACCCGGGGGGGGTGCTGCTCCTCGTCACCCTCGGCAACCCGGAACGCGGTAGTCTCGGCGCCGACCTGGGCTGGGGAAGGCTGGTCGGCTCCGGGCTCGCCGCCTATGATCTGGCCGGCGATCACTACTCGCTGCTGCGCGAGCCGGGCGTCGAGGAACTGGCCGCACGCTTGATGAAACGAACGAAAAGGAGATAACGAATGCTGGATCGCGTCGCTCGCACCACCTGCCAGGCCCTCCTCTTGGGCACGCTCACCCTCACCTCGGCGGCCTTTGCGCAGTCGGCCCCCGCCCCGGCCGCTCCCCCCGCCCCGGCTGCTCCTGCGACTCCGGCCGCCCCCGCCGCGCCGGCCGAGAAGCCCTGCGTGGCGCTGGAGTTCCACCAGTTCGACTTCTGGATCGGCAGCTGGGAGGTCAAGAACCCGCAGGGTGGAATCGAGGGCTACAACAAGATCGACGCCATCCAGGACGGCTGCGCGATCCAGGAGCACTGGGACAACAACGGCGAGACCGGCACCAGCCTCAACACCTACGACGCCGGAGCCCACAAGTGGCACCAGACCTGGGTCGACAACCACGGCGGCCTCCTGGTGCTGAACGGCGAATGGAGCGGCGGCAAGATGACGCTCTCCGGCCCGCAGGTGTCGCGCAAAGACCCGACCAAGACCATCCTCAACCGCATCACCTGGACGCCGATCGACGCCAACCATGTCCGCCAGTTCTGGGAGATCTCCCGCGACGGCGGGAAGACCTGGGCCTCGAACTTCGACGGCATGTACACCCGCAAGTAGCTTTATTCGAAATAGCCGTCCAGGTCGACGACCAGGTGCGCCGTGCCCGGAGAGGCGGGCGGCAGGTCGCACTGGACGGCGATCCGGCCGCCCGCCCCGAGCGCCAGAATGGCGCTGTTCGACCGCGTCTGCCCGCGGGCGAAGTCGAGCGTGCTCGCGAGCGGCGCCGCGGCCCCGGCGGGGGAGATCCGGAGGTCCCCGGCGTCGCCCGGGGCGACGACCGTGACGTTGGCGGCGACCGCCTTCGCCGTCTCCGGGACGCCGCACCTCCCGGTGACCGGGAAGAGCCGCGCGGGGTTGGCGGGACTGTCGCCGGCGAGCGCCGGCCCGTCGGCGCCCCGGGTGTCGAGGAGCCGGCAGGGCGGGAGGGTATGGAAGGCGGTGGGGCCGGACGGCAGGGCGCTGTGACAGAGCCCGGTGCCGGCGTCGGCAAACGCGCCGCTTCCGGCCGCCGGCACGAACCGCCAGTCGTAGCCGTTCGGGTAGAGAGTGAGGGCGAGGACTCCGAAGACGCCGGAGCTCCGCGCCGCGCTGTTCGGCCGCAGGATGGCGAAGGGGGTCTGGTTGCGGCCTCCGGTGCCGACGACGAACTGTCGCAGGCCGCGGCCCGGATCGGCGTTGCCCGCCGGGTCCTGGGGCAGGAAGCGCTCGTAGATGTGGTCGTGCCCGGAGAGGACGACGTCGGCGCCCGCGGCGTAGAGGTCCTCCCAGAAGGTCTGGTAGGCCGGATCGCTGCCGTGCTGGCCGGAGGAGAAGCGGGGGTGGTGCCAGTAGGCGAGCGTACAGCGCCCCGGGTGGGCGGCCAGGTCGGCGGCGAGCCACTGCTCCTGGGTCGAGCCGGGACCGCAGCCGCCAATCGCGGCGCAGTTCGAGTTGAGGACGACCAAGTGCCAGGCGCCGAGGTCGAAGCTGTAATAGCCGCGCGCCGGATCGCCGGCCGCCGCCCCGAAGTAGGAGAAGTAGCCGGCCGCCCCCGCCGTCCCGTACTCGTGGTTTCCCGGCGCCGGCCAGGTGAGCGCCTTGACCCGCCCCCAGGTGGGATCGTAGGAGGCCTGGTAGCGGGCGAGCGCCCCGTCCTCGTACTGGTTGTCGCCGAGGAGGAGGACGCCGCTCCAGCCGCCGCCTACGAGCAGGTCGGAGGTCGCCTTCATGCGGCAGGCCGTGGCCGTGCCGTCCCCCCCGTTGTAGGCCGGATCGGCGGGATCGCAGGCGATGTCCCCCGCCGCCGCCACCGTTGCCGGGGCGGCGGCCCATGCCGCCGGAGCAAGAAGCAGGGCCATGGCAGCCGCGAGCCCTGTCCGCCTGAAGGAGATGCCGAGCAAGGCGGCTACTCTACAGCTAGAATGCCTTGAAGCTTCGACACGAGAGGAGAGACGATGCGAAAAAGGCTCCTGGTCCTGGCGGCGGTCAGCTCGGTGCTGCTCGCGGCGGCGCCGCCTCAAGGCACGTGGCAGCCGCCCGACCCGGCGCTCGTCCTCCGGGTGCTAAAGGTCCTCGACCGGGTGCCGCTCGTCGACGGGCACAACGATGTCCCCTGGCAGTACCGGGAGCGGGTCAAGAACCACCTCGACAAAATCGACCTCGCGAAGGATACGAGCGGCCTCGAGCCGGCCATGCACACCGACATCCCCCGCCTCCGGAAGGGCGGCGTCGGGGGGCAGTTCTGGTCGGTCTACGTCCCGGTCGAGATCACCGGCCCCGCGGCGGTCGAGGCGGTCCTGGAGCAGATGGACGTCGTCCGCCGCCTGGCCGCCCGCTACCCCGAGACCTTCGAGATGGCGATGACCGCGGCCGACGTACGGCGCATCCACAAGGCCGGCCGCATCGCCTCGCTCCTGGGGATGGAGGGGGGGCACTCGATCGACAACTCGCTCGGCACTCTGCGCCAGCTCTACCAGGCCGGCGCCCGCTACATGACGATCACCCACAGCAAGAACACCGACTGGGCCGACTCGGCGACCGACGCCCCGAAGCACGGCGGCCTCACCCGCTTCGGCGAGGAGGTGGTGCGCGAGATGAACCGGCTCGGCATGCTGGTCGACCTCTCGCACGTCTCGCCGGAGACCATGAAGAAGGCGCTCGCGGTCTCCGCGGCGCCGGTGATCTTCTCCCACTCCTCGGCCCGGGCCCTGACCGGCCATCCGCGCAACGTGCCCGACGACGTCCTCGCCCTCGTGCCGAAAAACGGCGGGGTGGTGATGGTCACCTTCGTCCCCAGCTTCGACTCGGAGGAGGTCCGCGGCTGGAACGCCGGCAAGGACGGCGAGGAGGCGCGCTTGAAAGCGCTCCACCCCGAGTCCCCCGAGCAGGTGAAGAGCGAGCTCGCCGCCTGGGTCAAAGCCCATCCCGAGCCGCGGGCGACCCTCGCCCAGGTCGCCGACCACGTCGACCACGTCCGCAAGGTGGCGGGGGTCGATCACGTGGGTCTGGGCTCGGACTTCGACGGCATCACCCGCACCCCGTTGGGATTGGAGGGGGTGTCGCAGTACCCGGTCCTTCTGGCCGAGCTCCTCCGCCGCGGCTGGACCGACGAGGAGATCGGCAAGCTCGCGGGCGACAACGTCCTCCGCGTCCTCGGCGAGGCCGAACGGGTGGCGGCGCGGCTCCAGAAGGAGCGCCCCCCTTCCGACGCGCGGATCGAGGAGCTGGACGGAAAAGCGGCGGCCGCGGAAGCAAAGCCGGCAGGGTAGGGGCGCCGTGGCCCAGAAGCCGCAGAAGCCCTACCGAGGCGAGATCGACCTGCTTCAGTGGGTGGTGACGATCACCCTCTTGGTGGGGCTCGCGTTCGCCATCTATTTCCTCCTCCTGGCGGACACCTTGCGCTTCTGGCGCACCCAGGCCGAGGCGGTCCGTCGGCTCGGCTCCCTGGACCCCGCATCGTTCGCCCGCGGCCGCCCGCACCCGGAGGAGAACGCCGTCCCCTGGCTGGTGGCGGCGGGCCGGCCGGTCGATCCGCATGGTCTCGACTGGAACGCACTCTGGAAACCCGCCGGGATGATCCATGAGGGGTGGCCGGACGTCGACTGGCCGAGGCTCGCCGGGCTGGTGGCCCGCCACCGGGCAGCCCTGGGAGTGGCCCATGTGGCCCTGGAGAGGACGGGCTGCGATATCGGCATCGACTACAAGGAGATGTCGCTCCGGATCCCGGAGGGCTTCGCGCAGGGAGCCACCTGGCAGGCCATGGCGGCGCAAGGGTTCCTGGCGCGCCTGCTCTTCGCCGAAGGGCTCCTCGCTCTCCACCGCGGCGACCTTCCGGGGGCGCTCGCCGGCGCCCGGCGCCTGGGGCGGCAGGCCGCCTGCTTCGAGCGCCAGCCGCTGCTCCCTTTCCAGCTCCTGGGAGCCGAGGTCGAAGGCATCCAGCACCAGCTCCTCGCCGACCTCATCACGCGGCCCGATGTCACCCAGGCGGTCCTGGCGGAGGTCCCTGGGGATCTGGCCGGCACCGACGTCCGCGGCCAGTACCGGGAGGCCCTGCGCTACTCGGCCGCCTCCAATGAGCACTTCATCTCCTCGCTGCTGAAGGGCCGAGGTCCGCTCTCCCGGTCGTTGTCGAGCCTCGCGCTGGACCGCCGCCGGGAGTCGTACTTGCGGCATCTCCTGATCTACCTCGACGCCTACGGCTGGCCGGACGAGCGGATTAAGCGCGAGCTCCACGAGTCCCCGGCGGCGGCGGAGCTCAAATTTCCCACCGGGGAGCGGCCCTCCGACCTCTGGTATGCCCCGGTCGTCCTGCGCACCTTGGCGGAGTCGCGCGACCTCGTACGTCTCGCCGCCGGCTGGCGGCGCGCCACCCTTGCCTCCGGCGACTGCCGGGGAGCCCTCGCCCCCTTCGTCGCGGAGTGGCGGAGGCGGCACGGAGCCGGCCTGGAGCTCGAAGTCGCGCGCACTGGCGCCTGTACGCTGTCCTTGCGGGACCGTCCGGGCCGCCGCCGCACCTACGCGGGCGTCAGCGAGGTGGACCCGCCCGCGAGCTTCGTGATTCCGGCGGAGCGCTAGGATCCGCCTACGGGCAGGTCACGCCGGACACCACCTGGCCCACGGCGGCGCAGGCGTCGACCAGGGAGACGGTGGCATCGGCCTCTCCTCCGGGCAGGTGCATCGGCCGCGCGGTCTTGCGGATGAGCGCCGCGAGCTGCGCCGGAGTGAGCTTCGCGTTGCGTTCGAGGAGGAGGGCGGCGATGCCGGAGACCTCGGCGGCGGCGAGCGAGCTGCCGGTGAAGAAGTCGTAGGAGCCGTGGGGCACGGTGGTGAGGATGTCGACCCCGGGGGCGGCCAGCATGGGCTCGTGGGGGCTGGCGAGCGGCGAGCGCAGGTTGCCGTCCTGGTCGCTCCCGAGCACCGCGATCACCCCGCCCAAGGCGGCGGGAAAGCCGCTCGCCCGGCCGTCGGGCGCCGCGGCGACGACGGTGATGCCGCGGTCGAGCGCCGCCTTGACGAGCCGGCCGAGCAGCGGGTCCGGAGGCCCGGAAAGGCTGAAGTTCAAGATCTGCGCGTGCTCGAGGATGGCGAAGTCGATGGCCTTGGCGAGGGTGTAGCTGTCGCAGACCGCCTGGCGCGATCCCGGCGGCTGGGGCCAGCAGGCCTTCAAGGCGAAGATCTCGGCCTCCGGCGCCGTCCCCGCGATCCCCACCTCGTTGCCAGCCCCGGCGGCGAGGACCCCGGCCACCGCGGTGCCGTGGATGTCGCTGGTGAAGCTCTGCTCGCCACGGTCGACGAAGTTGTTGGCCTTGGCGATCCGCCCGCGCAGGTCGGGGTGATCGAGGTCGACCCCGGTGTCGATCACCGCCACCTTGACCCCCTTGCCCGTCGCCCAGCGGTGGGCCTGATCGAGGCCGAGCGTGTGGGCGCCGCGCTGCAGGTGGGCGTAGGGGTCGCTCCGCCGGGGGACGTCGGCCAGCACCTCGAAAGTCTGGATCGCCTCGGCCGAGCGCACCCGCGGGTCCCGTGCCAGGCGGCGGATCACGTCCTCGGGCGAGCGGCCGTTCTTGCGGATCTCGAAGACGATGCAGCGCTCGCCGAGCGAGCCGAGCGACCAGGCGTAGACGATGCGGAGGTCGTAGAGGCTCGCCAGGTCGCGGGTGGCGAGCGACCAGAGGGTGAGCGGGGCCGGGGCGAGGGTGACCATGACCTGCCGCCGGGCCGCCAGCGGCGGCGTCCCCTCGCTCCGGGCGCTCACCGCGCTTCCCGCGCTCCCCATGTTCACCGAAGACACCGCGCCGCCGCTCGCGCAGCCCAGGCAGGCGGCGAGGGCGAGGCCCGCGAGGGATCGGGCGAGCGGGCGGGCGAGGAGGCGGAGCACTAGCGGTCGGTCCCCCCGGCGCCCGCCACCCGTTCGGCGAAGCTCACCTCCGGCTGCTTGCGCAGATGGGCGAGGACGAGGTCGACCGGGTCGGCGCCCGGCCCCGCCGGGACCGCGACGACGTACGCTCCGATGGGGGAGGGGCCGGTGGTGATCTGGCCGCGGATGCCGGCGAGGATCTGCTGGATGCGCGCCGCCGTGGCGCCCTCGGCGAAGAGGACCCGGATGGGCGCCGTGCCCGGCGCCGCCGCCACCGGGGCATCGGAGGAGAGAGTGCGGTAGACGGCGGGTGGAGTGGCCGGCAGGGCCGGTGCCCGCAGCTGCCAGGCGACGATCGAGGCCAGGGCGAGGACGGCGGCGAGCTCGGCGGCGAGGAGCTGGCGCATCCGCCGCGGCGTCGAGTCGAGGAGCGCGCCGAAACCGGCGAACCCGCGGAGGGGGCGCGCCAGAGTCACCCCGTTCCCGTTCCTGTTCCCGTTCCCGGCATCGGCGGAGGCGGTGGCGGCGAGGCGGTTCGTGCCGGCGCCGGCGGCGCGCTCCGCCTCGTGGTCGTCGATCCGCGCCAGGAGCCGGGCGAGTTGGGCCGGGTGAGGGGAGGGAGCGGCCTCTCCGGCACCCTGGATCGCCGCCGCCATCTCGCGGGCGTCGGCGAGCTCCGCCTGGCAGCGCGGGCAGCCCGCGGCGTGTTCCTCGACGCTGCGCCGCTCGGCGGCCGCCAGGGTCCCGTTCACGTACCAGGGGATCAGCTCGAAGATCCTCCGGTGCTGGCGCTCCGCGCGCGCGGCGATCGTTTCCATCCCCATCCCGTCCTCCTCAGCCGGTGTGGCTGCCGATACCGAACGCCGGCAGCAGCTCCTTCAAGCGCCGCCGGGCGTGGAACATGCGGGTCTTGACCGTGTTGACCGGACAGCCCACGATTTCCGCGATCTCCCCATAGGAGAGCTCGGAGTAATAGGTCAGCTCGACGACCGCCCGATGCTCCGGCGAGAGCTCCCCCAAGGCCCTGCCCAAGGTGCTCGCCACCTCCCGCCGGGCGAGCAGGCTCTCGGGGCCCTCCCCGGTCGCCGGCTCCTCCGGCTCGCGCCCCTCGTCGTCCCCCGCGTTCGCCCTGCCGCCGCCCGCGGCCTGCCGCGAGAGCGCCTTCATGGCCTTGTGGTAGGCGATGCCGAAGATCCAGGTCGACGGGCGCGAGCGTCCGTCGAAGCGCGCGGCGGAGGTCCAGACGGCGAACATCACGTCGTTCAGCACCTCCTCGACCAGCTCCCCCCGCCGGGTGAGCTTGAAGAGATAGGCGAAGAGACGCCGGTAATAGAGATGGTAGAGCGTCTCGAAGGCCTTGCGGTCCGCCGTGGCGATCCGCCGCAGCAGGGAGAGCTCTTCGTCGGGCATCGGGCTCGTCATCACAGGGTCAGAGCTTAGCAGCGGGCGGCGCTTCCGGTCCTTCTCGTATGTCCCTCCCGGCCTCGCCGCGGTTCAATTGAACCTTTCCGCCGGGCCGGGGACTCACCGGGCAGTGGGAGGGCCCTCGAAGCCCGATCGACCCCAAGGAGGCGAATGATGTTGCAGAAACGCGCTCTCTACGTAATGTCTCTGGCGGCCCTGCTCGCGTCCTGCGGCGGCGGGGGTGGAGGGAAGGGCGGCGGCACGCCGACCTCGCCGGGGACGGGCGGTCCGCAGGTGATCGTCGTTCAGATCATGGACAACACGTTCTCGCCCAAGGACGTGACCATCAACCCGGGCGACACCGTGCGCTGGGTGATGGCGGCGAGCGCCAAGACCCACACCGTCAGCGCTGTCGACGGCTCGTTCGACAGTGGCCAGGCCTTCCAGCAGACCGGCGCCGTCTTCGAGCGGACCTTCAACGCCAGCGGCAAGACCTTCGAATATCAATGCAAGACGCACTACGGCTGCTGCCAGATGGCCGGCGCCGTCCGCGTCGGCACGAACGCGCCCGACCCCCACCCCGGGTACTGAAGAGGAATTGCGTGCACGTAGACGCATTTTCGACTAGGCTGTTGAGCTAGTCCGAATTCCTGATCCAAGACTTGAAACGGGAGATCTCGACCCATGCTTCAAAGACGCATCGCCGTGCCCTGTATGGCCGTTCTGCTCCTCGCCTCTGCCGTCGCGGCCCGGGCCGTCACCGTCGACGTCCAGGTCGGCGGCTCCGCCGGTCTCGCCTACAGCCCCAAGGTCGTCACCATCCATACCGGCGACACCGTGCGCTGGAGCAACGCCGGCGGGCTCCACAACGTGGCCGCCGACGACGGCAGCTTCCATTGCTCGAACGATTGCAGCGGCAACAGCGACGTGTCGAGCAATGCCTGGGTATCGAGCCACACCTTCAACGCGGCCGGGACCTTCCCCTACCACTGCGATCAGCACGGCGGCCCCGGGGGTAGCGGGATGAGCGGCACGGTGGTCGTGCAGTCGACGGGGCCGGCCCCCCAGCCCGGCTCGGTCGGCTTCAGCCCGGCGACCTACAACGTCTCCGAGTCGGCGGGCACCGTCGCCGTGCACGTCAGCCGCACGGGCGGCGCGGACGGGGCGGTCTCCGTCGCCTACGCCGTCACCGCCGGCACGGCGGCCGCGGGCAGCGACTTCACGCCGACGTCGGGGACCTTGACCTGGGGCGACCAGGACAGCGCCGACAAGACCTTCCAGGTGACGATCGTCAACGACGCGGTGACGGAGAGCAACGAGACGGTCAGCCTGGCCCTTTCGAGCCCCACCGGCGGCGCCAGCATCGGGACCGGCAGCGGCACGATCACCATCGCCGACGACGACGCCCCGGGCCCCACGGCGCCCGCCGCGCCCTCGAACTTGACGGCGACCGGGGTGTCGAGCACCGACATCCAGCTCAACTGGAAGGACAACTCGAACAACGAGACCGGCTTCAGGATCGAGAACAAGACCGCCTCGACCGCCTACCAGCTAGTCGCGACCGCCCCGCCCAACTCGACCGGCGCCACGGTCTCAGGACTCTCCCCCGCGACCGCCTACACCTTCCACGTCCGGGCCAACGGCGCCGGCGGCAACTCCAACTTCTCGAACGAGGCGACCGCCTCCACCCTGGGCGACACCGCGCCCTGCGTCGCCGGGCGCAACACCCTCTGCCTGGGCGAGGGCGGCCGCTTCAAGGCCGAGGTCGCCTGGTCCTCGCAGTCGAGCGGCAGCGGCAACGCCATCGCGGTGCCTTTGGCCTCGGCGCCGCAGTCGGGCCTCTTCTACTTCATCGACCCGAGCAACATCGAGATGCTGGTCAAGGTGTTGAACGCCTGCGTGCCGGCCCTCGGCAACCACTACTGGGTCTTCTACGCCGCGACCACCAACGTGCAGTTCACCTTGACCGTCACCGACACGCGCAGCGGCCAGGTGAAGACCTACACCAACGCTTTGAACCACGCGGCCTCGCCGATCCAGGACACCAATGCCTTCGCGACCTGCCCGTAACTTGAGCCTTCCCGGCAGGGCGGCCGTGGCCTTCGCCACGGCCGTCCTGGCCGTTCTCGTCTTCACCCCTGCGGCCCGCGGTGCCGTGACCGCAGTGCAGGCGGGGGGGACGGGCGCGGCCGAGATGGCCTTCTCCCCGGCGGTCGTGACGATCCAGGCGGGCGACAGCGTCCGC
>JAXDLD010000288.1:0-8428 GCA_034666805.1 Acidobacteriota bacterium | reverse complement strand
AAGCGCTACGCACGCGAGCACGGCATGACCGTGACCGAGCTGATCGACCGCTACCTGCGGGCGCTCCAGACCGGCCCGAAATCGAAGATCCACCCGGAGGTCGAGCGGATCAGTGGTCTGATCCCCTCGGACATCGATGCCAAGGAGGTCTACATCGAGCACGTCCTGGAGAAACACCGTTGAGGCTGATGGTGGATCTCAATGTCCTCCTGGACGTGGTTCAGCGGCGCGCGCCGTTCTACGCCGCATCGGCGGAGGTGCTGAGCAGAATCATGGACCGCGACGCAACCGGGTACCTGCCGGGCCACGCGTTGACGACGCTCTACTACGTCACCAGAAGATCTGCGGGGAAAGAGCGGGCCGACCAGGTCGTGGACCTGATGTTGGCTACGATGGAAATCGTCCCAGAGGGAAAGCCTCAGTTCCTGCAGGCACGAAGCCTGGCTTTTTCCGATTACGAAGATGCCGTGGTCGCCAGCGCCGCGGCATCCGCTGGGTGTGATCGCATCGTCACCCGAAACGTAGCGGACTTCGCAGGCTCTCCTGTCCTGGCGGTTACTCCGGAAGAGCTCCTGGTCGATCTCTGACTCGATCTCCTGAGGCACAAATCGGCCTCGGGAAGGAACTGTCCTTGTCCACCCCCGCCCGCCACCCCTGCGACGAAGGCATCCTCCGCGCCGCCCCGGCCGCGCCCGCCCCGGCGCAGGAGAACGCCCCTTGGGTCCTCGTCACCGCCATCCTCGGCTCCAGCATGGCGTTCGTCGACGGCACCGCCGTCAACGTCGCCATGCCGGCGCTCCAGAAGAGCTTCGGGGCCTCGGTCGCCGGGGCGCAGTGGGTGGTCGAGGCCTATGCCCTCTTCCTCGCCGGCCTGCTCCTCGTCGGCGGGGCGCTGGGGGACCGTTTCGGCCGGCGGCGGATCTTCGCGCTCGGGGTCGCCGCCTTCGCCGCCGCCTCGGCCTGGTGCGGCTTCGCACCCTCCCTCTCCCAGCTCATCGCCGCCCGTTCTCTCCAGGGAGCCGCCGCGGCGCTCCTCGTGCCCGGGAGCCTCGCGCTCCTCGCCGCCGCCTACCCTCCCGAGCGCCGCGGACGCGCCATCGGCACCTGGTCGGGGGCGACCGCCATCACCGCCACCATCGGTCCGCTCTTGGGCGGCTGGCTCGTGGACCATGCCTCCTGGCGCTGGGTCTTCTTCTTGAACCTGCCGCTCGCCGCCGCCGTCCTCCTCCTCTGCCGGACCCGGGTGCCAGAGAGCCGCGACCCGGAGGCGGCGCCGCATCTCGACGGGGCCGGCGCCCTTCTCGCCACCGCGGGGCTCGGCGGGGTGACCTTCGGGCTTCTCGCCTGGCCCCGGCTCGGGCCCCGCGCTCCCCAGGTGTGGATCCCCCTGGCGGCCGGGATCGCCGCCCTCGCCGGGTTCCTCTGGGTCGAAGCGCGCTCCCGGGCCCCCATGATGCCCCTCTCCCTCTTCCGCTCGCGCAACTTCGCCGGGGCCAACCTCTTGACCCTCTGCCTCTACGCCGCCCTCGGGGGCGCCCTCTTCTTCCTCCCCTTCGACCTCGTCCAGGTACAGGGCTATTCGGCGACGGCGGCGGGGGCCGCCTTCCTCCCCTTCATCCTCATCACCTCGACTCTCTCGCGCTGGTCCGGCGGGCTCGTCGACCGCTATGGGCCGCGGCTGCCGCTCGTCGTCGGCCCCGCCGTCGCCGCCTTAGGCTTCGCCCTCCTCGCCCGGCCCGGGGTGGGCGGCAGCTACTGGACGACCTTCTTCCCCGCCGTCGTCGTCCTCGGCCTGGGGATGGCGACCACCGTGGCGCCGCTCACGACGACGGTCATGGGGGCGGTCGAAGTGCGGCACGCCGGGGTGGCCTCGGGGATCAACAACGCGGTGTCCCGGGTGGCGGGGCTCCTCGCCGTGGCGGTCTGCGGCATCGTCCTGGTCGCCGGCTTCGACGCCGGCCGCGAGCGTCGCCTCGCCCGGCTCGACCTCCCCGCGGTGACGCGGGGGGAGCTCGACCGCACCGCCGCCCAGCTCGCCGCGGCTCCCATCCCGGCAGATCTGCCCAAGGATCTCCAGGAGAAGGTCCGGCGCGCTCTCGACAACGCCTTCGTCGACGGCTTCCGCCGGGCCATCCTCGTGGCGGCGGGGCTCGCGCTTCTCTCGTCGGTGGCGGCGGCGGTGCTGATCGAGGGCAGGACGTCAACGCAGGAGAAGCAGCGAGGAGAGCGGTAGCGAGACAATCCGCGGATCTTCCGAGGCGGGTTCGTCCGTCAAGGTCACGAGGATGCCGAAGGGGGCGTTGTAGTGCGCCTTTTCCAGAAAGGAGCGCAGGCCGGCCGTGTCCCCGAAGTCTATGCGCCGCCGGTACTTGACCTCGACGGGGACGCGCTGATCGCCCACCGTCAGCACGAAGTCGACCTCCCGCTCGGCGCCGCGTTCGGGGAAGTGGGCGACACCGAGGCCGAGCATCGAGCGGAAAAAGTACCCCACCGCGCTCTCGGCGATCCGGCCGGCCAGGTCCGCCATGTGGGGCGCCTCGGCCAACCCTTCGGGCATCAGAGGGACGACCTCCTGGAGCCAGGCGGCGCGCAGAGCGTGATCGCAGAGGCAGAGTTTCAGGGCTCCCTGCCGGCGCTTCAGGCGGAGCTCCAGGGGCTCGATCAGCCGCAGGAGGAGCGTGCCGTCCAGGAACTTGAGGTAGGTGAGCACCCGCTGCCAGTCGACCTCCGTGCCCATTGCCCGTTGCAACTCGTCCTGGTAGAGCGCCGGTCCGGGGGACTGGCCAATGTAACGACAACCCAGGCGGAAGACCTCTTCCAGGAGGTTCGCGTCCCGCCGCTGCCCGCGCGGCCCCATCCGCAGGTCGTGCTGGATGGCGCGGCGAATCACGGTTTCATTAAGGAACTCGGCGAGAGATTCCCAGGGCATGTCGGGATGGACATGGGCGACTGGGTAGGCACCACGGGCAGAAAAGGCGGAGAAGGCGCGGTCCCGTACCTCCTCGTTCTCCTCCCCATGCCGGCGGAGCGCGAGCCAGGTCTCCTTCTCCTTGAGCGGGGCGAGGCCGTTCCTGGGGAGGAGCGGGGCGAGCCCGCCCAGGCCGCCGAGCTCGGCGATCTCCCAGAGGAGCAGCGGCCCCATCTCGATCGTGAAGACACGGCCCGCCAGGCTGTCGCGCCCGGCCTCGATGCGCAGGGCGGAGCTCCCGGTCACCAGACAACGGACCGGGCTCATGTCGACCAGCGCCTTGAGCTCGACCCCCCACTCCGGCAGGTTCTGGATCTCGTCGAAGAAGAAGAACGCCCGCTCGCCGTCCAGGGCCGCCCGGTTGAGGCTCTTGCCGAGGACCTCGTCCGCATACCAGAAGGAAAGCCGGAGCAGAGGGGATTCGAGTCGGCGAAGCGCCGGAAGCTGGTCGAAGTTGACCCGAAAAAGACGCCGGGGCGCGATCCCCTGAGCCAGAAGCTCGGCGAGGACCTGTTCCAGGAGCGAGGTCTTGCCGACCTGCCGCGGCCCGCGGAGAACCGTGGCCGGAGCCGGACCCCGTTCGAGGTTCCACAGGACCGGAGAGAAGGCCCAGCGGCGAATGGGAGGAAGATCGGCGATCGGCTCCCCCCGCCACCAGGGGTTCATCTCCCGGAGAGCCCGGTCGAGATCTGGAGACAGGGCGAGCGTGGAATCCGCGGGCACGTCTCCCCTTTTATCATGTCCTCCCCCTCCCCCCGTTTCATGAAACGATAGACCTGCCACCGTCCCGGCACCTGGAACGGATCTGGCAAGCCTCGGCTCCGGGGCTATGATTGGCGAGGGAGGAGAGAGACCTTGAGCACCGTCACCAAATCCATCGAAGAGCTGGCCGTCGACACCATCCGCACCCTGGCCATCGACGGCGTCCAGAAGGCGGAGTCGGGGCACCCCGGCCTGCCTCTCGGCGCAGCGCCCATGGCGTACGTCCTCTGGCAGAAATTTCTCAAACACAACCCGACCGACCCCAAATGGCCCGACCGCGACCGCTTCGTGCTCTCCGCCGGCCACGGCTCGATGCTCCTCTACTGCCTGCTCCACCTGACCGGCTACGACCTCTCGCTCGACGACTTGAAGAACTTCCGCCAGTGGGGGAGCAAGACCCCGGGCCACCCGGAGATCCACCTCACCCCTGGGATCGAGGCCACCACCGGCCCGCTCGGCCAGGGGACGACCAACGCCGTGGGCATGGCGATCGCCGAGCGGGTGCTCGCCTTCCGCTTCAACCGGCCGGACAACGAGATCGTCAACCACCGCACCTACGCCCTGGTCTCGGACGGCGACCTGATGGAGGGAGTCTCGGGCGAGGTCTCCTCCCTCGCCGGGCACCTGGGACTGGGCAAGCTCACCTTCCTCTATGACAGCAACGAAGTGAGCCTGGACGGCCCCACCCGGGTCACCTTCACGGAGGACGTGGGGAAGCGCTACGAGGCCTACGGCTGGCACGTCCTCCTGGTCGAGGACGGCAACACCGATTTAGCGGCGATCGAGGCGGCGCTCAAGAAGGCCGAGGTCGAGATCAACCGGCCGTCGCTCCTCATCATCAAGACGACGATCGGCTACGGCTCGCCCAACAAGGGGGGGACCTCGGAGGCGCACGGCAGCCCGCTCGGGAAAGAAGAGGTCGCCCGCACCAAGAAGCAGCTCGGCTGGGAGTGGGAGGAGCCGTTCTACGAGCCGGCGGAGGCCCTGGAGCACTTCCGCGCCGCCATCCCCCGCGGCCAGGCCGCCCAGGCCGACTGGGAGGGGCGGTTCAAGGCCTGGGAGCAGAAGTTCCCCGACCTCGCCAAGGAGTGGGAGGATGCCTGGTCGCTGGCCCTCCCCGCGGGGTGGGACAAGGAGCTGCCGATCTGGAAGGCCGGCGAGAAGGAGGCGACCCGCGCCGCGGCGGGGAAGGCGATGAACGCCATCGCCGCCCACGTCCCCTGGCTCTTGGGCGGCGACGCCGACCTCTCGACCTCGACCAGCACCAGCTTGAAGAATTTTCCGAGCTTCGACGGCGCGACCGGCCTGGGAAGGAACTTCCACTTCGGGGTGCGCGAGCATGCCATGGCGGGCATCGCCAATGGTATTTCCTACCACGGCGGCGCCCGGCCGTTCGTCGCCACCTTCTTCACCTTCTCGGATTACATGCGGCCGTCGGTCCGCCTGGCGGCGCTCAACGAGCTGCCGGTGATCTTCGTCTGGACCCACGACTCGATCGGCCTCGGCGAGGACGGCCCCACCCACCAGCCGGTCGAGCACCTGGCCTCCCTCCGCGCCATGCCGGGCCTGACCGTCATCCGCCCGGCGGACCCCAACGAGGCGGTCGAGGCCTGGCGCTGGCTCATGGGCTACAAGGGGGGGCCGGTGGGGCTCGTCCTCGCCCGCCAGAAGCTCGCGACCTTCGACCGCGCCAAGCTCGGCCCCGCCTCCGGGCTCGCCCAGGGGGCCTACACGCTCGCCGAGGCGGGCGCTTCTGAAACCGGGAAGCCTGCGCTGATCCTGATCGCCACCGGCTCCGAGGTGACCCTCGCTCTCGATGCGCGCGAGAAGCTCGAGGCCGAGGGGATCGCCACCCGGGTCGTCTCCATGCCCTCCTGGGAGATCTTCGACCGCCAGACCCAGGAGGTGCGGGACGCAGTCCTGCCCCCCGACGTCACCGCGCGGCTGTCGATCGAGGCCGGGGTCTCCCTCGGCTGGCGGCGCTGGGTGGGCGACAAGGGCGGCTCGATCGCGGTCGACCGCTTCGGCGCCTCGGCCCCTGGCGAGGTCGTGTTGAAAGAATTCGGATTCAGCGTCGACAACGTTATTCAAAAAGCCAAGGCCCTGCTCTAAGGGCTGGAAAATAAGAGGATCGCCATGAACCCGCTCAAAGCACTCTCCGAGCTCGGCCAGAGCGTCTGGTACGACTACATCCGCCGCGACATCTACGAGGGCCCGGTGCTCAAGAAGATGATCGAGGAGGACGGCTTGAAAGGGATGACCTCGAACCCCACGATCTTCGAAAAGGCGATCGCCGACTCCGACCTCTACGACGACGACATCCGGCGCTTCGGCGGCCAGCACAAGAGCGCGGCCGACGTCTTCGAGTCGCTCGAGGTCTCGGACGTGCGCGGCGCGGCCGACGCCTTCAGGAAGGTTTATGACGCGACCGGCGGCGACGACGGCTTCGTTTCGATCGAGGTCGGACCGGGCCTGGCGCTCGACACCGAGGGCTCGCTCGAAGAGGCGCGGCGGCTCTGGCAGTCGTGCGCGCGGCCCAACGTCATGGTCAAGATCCCCGGCACCGAAGAGGGGGTCCCCGCCATCCGCCAGTGCCTGGCCGAGGGGATCAACATCAACATCACGCTCCTCTTCTCCGTCCCCCGCTACCGTCAGGTCATGGAGGCCTATCTCTCGGCCATGGAGGAGCGGGTGGCCAAGGGTAAGCCAGTCGACCGCATCCGGAGCGTCGCCTCCTTCTTCGTCAGCCGGGTCGACACCAACGTCGACAAGAAGCTCGACGCGATTCTGAAAGACGAGAAGCGCTCGGAGGCCGACAAGAAGCTCGCAAAGGAGCTGCGGAGCAAGTTCGCCATCGCCAACGCCCGTCTCGCCTATGAAGAATTCGAAAAGGTCTTTGGTGCCAAGGGCGGCGAGCGTTTCGCGAAGCTCAAGGCCAAGGGCGTGCGCGCCCAGCGGCCGCTCTGGGCCTCGACCTCGACCAAGGACCCGGCGCTCCCCGACCTCTATTACATGGAGGCGCTCGTGGCGCCGGAGAGCGTCAACACGGTGCCGCCCGAGACCTTCACCGCCTACCGCGACCACGGCAACCCCAAGGTCCGCATCCACGACGACCTGCCCGCCGCCCACGCCGCCTTCGAAAGCCTGAAGAAACTGGGGATCGACGACAGCCAGGTCTACCGCGAACTGGAGGAGGAGGGGGTGAAGAAGTTCTCCGACTCCTATTCCAAGCTGCTCCAGGCGGTCGAGGGGAAGGAGGCGGCGGTCCGCGTCTCCTGACGCCCGCTCCTTGAAGATGGCGTCGAAACCGCCGATCACTCACATTTTCACGGACCTGGGCGGGGTGCTTCTGACCAACGGCTGGGACCGCACGCTCCGCCACAAGACCGCCGAGCACTTCGGCGTCGACCCGGCGGAGATGGACGAGCGCCACCATCTGACCTACGACACCTACGAGTCGGGGAAGATGGGGCTCAACACCTACCTCGACCGGATCATTTTCTACGAGCCGCGGAGCTTCAGCCATAAAGACGTGATCGACTTCGTCCTCGGGGAGGGGCGGGCGTTCCCCGACATGATCGACCTCGTCTGCGGATTGAAGGCGCGGCACGGCTTGAAGGTCGCAGTGCTGTCGAACGAGGGGCGCGAGGTGACCGCGGATCGCATCGAACGCTTCAAGCTCGCCGAGTTCGTGGACTTCTTCATCGTCTCCTCCTACGTCCACTTCCGGAAGCCGGACGAGGACATCTTCCGTATCGCGTTGGACATCGCCCAGGCCGATCCCGCGCGGACGGTCTACATCGAAGACCGCCAGATGTTCGTCGAGGTCGCCGCCTCCCTGGGGCTCCGCGCGATCTGGCATCGCGGCTACGACTCGACGAGAGCGGCGCTCGCCGAGCTCGGCCTGGATTGATCGCTCACATGAGAGGGAGAACCCCGGAATGCCCACTCCCGTAGGCCCCACGGCCTTCGTCATCTTCGGCGGCGGCGGCGACCTCACCTGGAGGAAGCTCATCCCCGCCCTCTACAACCTGTGGCTCGACAAGCGCCTGTCCGACAGCTTCCAGGTGATCGCCATGGACCGGGCCGCCCCCCCCGCCGACTTCGCGGGACATTTGAAAGAGGGGGTCGATCAGTTCAGCCGGCGGGGCAAGGCCGACGATGAAGCCTGGGGGCGCTTCGCCGCGCACATCACCTACGATCAGGCCGACTTCAGCGACCCGGAAGCCTACAAGGCACTCTCGGAGAAGCTCTCCGAGCTCGACAAGACCTGGGGCGCCGCCGCCAACCGGGTCTTCTATCTGGCGACCCCGCCCACGGTCGTCCGCATGATCGCCCAGCACCTGGGGGACGTCGGCCTCGCCGACGACCGCGAGCACACCCGGCTCGTCTGCGAGAAGCCCTTCGGCCACGACTACGACACCGCCCACGACCTGAACGTCTTCCTGACCAAGTGCTTCGCCGAGTCGCAGATCTACCGTATCGATCACTACCTGGGCAAGGAGCCGGTGCAGAACATCCTCGCCTTCCGCTTCGCCAACACGGTGCAGGAGCCGCTGTGGAACCGGCGCTATATCTACAGCGTGCAGATCACCGTCGCCGAGCAGGTGGGGGTCGAGGGGGGGGGCGGATACTACGAAGGGGCGGGGGCGCTCCGCGACATGGTGCAGAACCACCTCTTCCAGATCCTCTGCCTGA
>JAXDLD010000287.1:0-5365 GCA_034666805.1 Acidobacteriota bacterium | reverse complement strand
CCCTTCAAGGTGCCGAAGAGGAGCGGGGTGAGCGAGAGCTTGGGCTCGACGTCGTCCGAGGCGCCGCTCGACTGCCAGACCCAGGCCGGGCGGTCGTAGCCTTCGTACCAGACCTTGCCGAAGAGGGTGGTCCAGGAGATCTCTGGATGGGGGTTGACGATGTCGAGCGGAACGATCTTCCGGCCGCTGGCGAGAAAGGCGCCGTCCCCCTTGGGGGCGTAGAAGAGGCTGACGCCGTCGGCGATCGACAGCGGTGCCAGCGGCGCCGGGCCGGTCCACAGGGTGCGCTCCGAGGTCGAATGGTAGAGCCCCAGCCGGCCGGCGGAGAGGGCGAGGAAGCCCTTGTCGCGCGGCGAGGGGGCGAAGGCGCGGATGGCGCTTCGGTGGCGCGGGAAATCGCGCACCCGGGTGAGCCGATAGGTGTCGTTCGCCTGCTGGACCGGGAACCAGACCGAGATCGCCCCGCTCTCCTGGCCGACCAGGAGCGCGCGGCCGCCGACGAGCAGGCTGAGGGCGGTGACCCCGGAGCGCCCGGCCGAGGCGGTGCGGACCGGCCCGGGCTGGGCGCCCTCGAGCGGCCACCAGAGGAGCTCGCCCGCCGCGGTGCCGCCGTAGAGGTTCTTCTGATCGGCGTCGAGGACGAGGGCGGTGAGCGGGAGGGCGACCGGCGCCTCCTTGCGATCGAGGCTCGCCGTCGTCTCGCCGGTCATCTCGTTCTTCTCGCTCGCCTGGCGGACGACGGCTAAGGCGCCGCTCGCGAGCTGGGCGGCGACTAAGGCGTTGCCGTTGGCGTCCAACTGGGCGGCGAAGCGGCGGAGCGGCTGGCCCGCGGGGTCGAGGGTCAGGAGCACCGCGGGGCCCACCTCGGCCGCGGTCTCCCGCACGGCGCCGGTGAAGGTCGCCGTGAAGCGGACCGGGGCCAGCACCACCCGGCCGTCCGCGGTGGCGGCGGCGAGGAGCCGGCTCTCCGGGGCGACCGCCATCTGGACGAGCCGGGGGGCGGGGTGGGGGGCGAAGAGATCGGTCGAGGAGACCGCCTGGCCATCCTTCGTGCGCACGACGACGACCTTGCCGTCGGCGGTCAAGGCGGCGACCAGGGCGCGGTGCTCGTCGGCGACGACTCCTCCGATATCGCCGATACCGCCGATGCCAGAGCTGGCGACGGCCAGGTCACGCCGGGCGGTGACCCGGGCAGGGGCGAGGAGGGGCCAGATCTCGGCGACGATGAAGACGAGGATGCCCAGGATGGCGACGACGACGGCGAGGCCGCCGGCCGAGACCACCCAGCGGGCGGCGCGGTCGGCGGCCAGACGTCGGCGCGGCGTCTCCTGGCGAAGCCGAGGCCGGGGAGGGGTCGCTCGGTTTGCGGCCGGTTGTGCCATGGCTCGGGGGTCTCGCGGCTACTTGAGCTTGGCGAGCTCCTGTTTGTCGGTGGCGGCGGTCAGCGGCAGGAAGCCGTCCTTGACGACGACCTGCTGGCCCTGGCCGGAGAGCACGTACTTGACGAATTCGCGGATCATGGGGTCGAGCGGCTTGTTGGGCGCCTGGTTGATGTAAAGGTAGAGGAAGCGGGAGAGCGGATACTTGCCCGAGTAGACGGTCTCGGCCTCGGTGCCGTAATAGGGGCCGCCGGCGGTCTTCCCGAGCTTGAGCGTCTTGACCCCGGAGGTCTTGTAGCCGATGCCGCTGTAGCCCATGCCGTAGAGGTCCTCGGTGACGCCCTGGACGACCGAGGCCGAGCCCGGCTGCTCCTTGACCGTGTCCTTGTAGTCGCCCTTGCAGAGCGCGTGCTCCTTGAAGAAGCCGTAGGTGCCGGAGGCGGAGTTGCGGCCGTAGAGGCTGATCGGCTTGCCGGCATGGCTGGCCTGCTTCAAGCCCGCCTGGCCCCAGTTGGCGATCGCCTTGCCGCCGCAGGCGTGACCTTTCGAAAAGATGCCGTCGACCTGCTGCAGGGTGAGCTGCTCCAAGGGGTTATCCTTGTTGACATAGACCGCGAGAGCGTCGATCGCCACCCGGATCTGGGTCGGCTTGTAGCCGTATTTCTTCTCGAACTCGTTGATCTCCTCGGTTTTCATCTCACGGCTCATGGGGCCGATCTGGGAGGCGCCGGCGATGAGCGCCGTGGGCGCCGTCGAGGAGCCCTTGGCCTCGATCTGGATCTTGACGTTCGGGTATTCCTTGCGGAAACCCTCGGCCCACAGGGTCATCAGGTTGGCCAGGGTGTCCGAGCCGACCGAAGAGAGGTTGCCCGACACGCCGCTGGTCTTCGTATAGCCCGGGATCGCCGGGTCGACCTTGCCGGTCTGGGCGAGGAGGCTGCTCCCGCTGAGGAGGCTCCCGCACAGGGCGAGGGCGAAGGGAGCCGCCTTGGAGGTAGGTATCATTCTCATCTCCTTTGGAAAGGTTGATGGACGGCCGGAGCCGATCCGTCGAGGGAACTCTGGCAGAGGGGTTTGGCAGCCAACCCACCAACCTGTGACAGCGAGGTGACAAGGCGCCTGTCGCACGGCTGTCACCCTGTCGTCGCACACCTGCTCGGCCCGGCTCCTATCCTCTCGGCGAACGGATCACTCAAGCTTCTATCAAAGGAGAGTCGAATGCGCAGAACCCCTCTATTCGTGGCCGGCCTTCTGGTGCTCCTCGCGCTGGTGACCGCCCCTGCCGTCATGGCGCAGGGGACGGCGGGCTCGCCGTTCCCCGGCATCAAGTTCAACGTCCGCGTCTATGCCGATGCCACCGACAAGGAGAACAAGGACAAGGGCACGGGGGGCAAAAGCGGCGACAGCGGGGTGGGGGTCGACGTCAAGCGCTTCTATTTCACCGCCACTCACGACTTCGACGCGGTCTGGTCGGCCCAGTTCCAGTCCGACATCGGCGACCAGGGCACCCGGCGCTACGACGTCTTCGTCAAAAAGGCTTTCATCCAGGCCAAGCTGAGCCCGGAGGCCACCTTCCGGCTGGGCTCGGCCGACACCGCCTGGATCCCCTTCGTCGAGGGTCTCTACGGCTACCGCTACGTCGAGCAGACGATCACCGATCACCTGAGCTTCGGCGCCTCGGCGGACTGGGGCCTCCACTTCCTCGGCAAGGCGGGCGACATCGTCAGCTATTACATTTCGGCCGAAAACGGCCGCGGCTTCTCGAACCCGGCGCGGAGCAAAAACGTCGACTTCGAGGGCCGGCTCTCGGTCGAGCCGATCAAGGGGCTCAACTTCGCCGTGGGCGGCTACTCGGGCAAGCGCGGCCTGGAGACCGATGCCGCGAAGGCGAAGAACACGGCGACCCGGACCGACGCCCTGATCGCCTACACGAGCGACCGCTTCCGCGTGGGCGGCGAGTGGTTCGAGGCCAAGGACTGGAACCAGGTCACGAGCGTCCGGGAGGACAAGGCCGACGGCTACTCCGTCTGGGGCTCGGTCGGATTGACGGACACCTTTACCGTCTTCGGCCGCTTCGACGAGGCGAAGCCCTCGAAGGAGATCAACCCCAGCTTGAAGTTCAACTATTACAACGCCGGCCTGCAGCTCCGCGCCAACAAGGCCTTCGCCGCCTCCCTGGTCTACAAGTACGCCGAGGTCAAGGGCGGCACCCTGAGCACCGGCAACGGCACGATCGGTTCGGCGAGGCTCGGTCAGAAGGGCGAGTACAACGAGATCGGCGTCTTCGCGGTGTATGATTTCTAGGGTGGAATCATGGAAAGACACCTCGATCAGGACCTGGACCGCATTCGCCAGGAGCTCCTCCGCATGGCCGGCCTCGTGGAGGCCATGATCGGCGATGCCATGGCGGCGCTCGTCCAGCGCGACTCGGACAGGGCGAGCGGCGTGATCCTCGCCGACAGGGGGATCGACCTCTTGGAAAAGGAGATCGACGAGGCCTGCCACACGGTCCTCGTGCGCCAGCAGCCGACCGCCATCGACCTGCGCTTCCTGGTGGCGGTGATGAAGATCAACAACGATCTGGAGCGGATGGGCGACTCGGCGGTCAACATCGCCGAGGCAGTCGAGGTGCTGAACCAGGAGCCGCCCTTGAAGCCCTACATCGACCTGCCGCGGATGGCCGAGAAGGCGCGGGAGATGGTGCGCCACAGCCTGGACGCCTTCGTCGCCCGCGACACCCGGAAGGCGATCTCCGTCTGCGCCGCGGACGACGAGATCGACGGCTTGTACCATCAGCTCTTCCGCGAGCTCCTGACCTACATGATCGAAGACCCGAAGAACGTCAGCCGGGCCCTCCACCTCCTGCTCATCTCGCGCAATTTGGAGCGCATCGCCGACCACGCGACGAACATCGCGGAGGACGTGATCTATTACGTCGAAGGGAGAGATATCCGCCACTCGGCGGGGCTTCAGAGCGGCGGGGTGGGCTTCAATTTAGGGGACCGCTAGTGTAGTGCGCCTTAAGTTCGGAATTCGTCAGGACGAATCTTACGTCTCTTGGGCGCGCGCCGCTGTCACGAAGCTGCGGCGCGCGCCGCGAGGTCGCCGCAGGTCGCGGGGGTGCGGGTCAAGAGCGCCTCGCGCACGAGGGTGAGGAGAGTCTGGCGGAGGGACGGCTCGTAGAGGGCGCGGGGGTCGACGTCCAGCCGGAGGACGGGAGAGCTCCGGCGGGCGGAGCAGAGGAGCCGGGTCCGTACCCAGGCGGCAGGCACCCGCCAGGAGCTGCCGGAGAGAGAGACGGCCGGCGCCGGCAGGCTCTTGCCGCCTGGCAGGAGGTCCAGGCCGGCGGCGGTCATCACGTAGGAGAAGCCGCGGTCGGCGAGCGTCCTCCGGGCCTCGGCCGAGAGCGGGCCGGAGGAGGGGGCGAAACCGGCCATGGGGACGCCCAACCGGGCGCAGAGGGTAGGAGCGTCCGCGGCGATATCGGAGGCCTTGGGCTCTCCGCGGAGGCAGATCTCGTGACCTACCTCAGCGAGGGAGCGCACCCAGCGACTGAAGTAGGGAAGCTCCAGGACCGAGCGCGCCCCCTCGCAGCTTGGCAGCAGGAGGAAGGAGACCCGCGGCACCCCCGCCTGGGCGAGCTGCGGCAGGAACTCCTGGCAGGCGCGCTGGGAGTGCGGGGCGAGGCCGTCGAAGCAGACGACGAGAAAGGGCCCCGATCCGGGAGCGGCCGGGAAGGGCGGTGGGAGGCCGGGGAGCGCTGGCGGTTCGTGGAGCATGGGATCGCCTCGATGAGCATACGATCCGACTTTCTCGACCGTCACGGCGCTGGTCCAGGTAGATCCAGATCCGAGAGACGGCTCTCCAAGCGTGAGCGAGACGTCTCAAAGTCAGAGATACGGGTCTCCAGACCCGAGATACGGAGACTCCGACTCGGAGATACGGGGGCGCAAGGTCCGAGATACGGATCTCCAAGCCAGAGACAC
>JAXDLD010000286.1:0-5279 GCA_034666805.1 Acidobacteriota bacterium | reverse complement strand
GCCAGGGCCGCGGGGAGCGAGCTCGCGAGCACCCGGCCGTCGGCGCTGACGAGGAGGATGTCGTTCTGGATCAGGCTCCGCAGGTGGCGGAGAGCGGTGGTGCCGACGTTCAGGCCGACGAGGACCGCGCCCACCCGCCGGCCGTTGGCCGGGCTCTCGACCGGGGCCGCCACGACGTCGCAGAGCTGGCCGCCGACGACCCACATGCCATGGCCCGAGCCACCGGCCAGGGCCGAGCGCAGGGGTTCGGCCGTTGCGAGGCCGGCGTCGTCGAGGCGTCCGGGGAAGCCGTTCGCGGCGAGAATCCTGCCGTCGGCCGCCGCCAGGGCGAGGAGCTGGGTGCCGGGGAGCCACTGGCGCAGGCTCCGCGCGAGGAGCGCGAGCTCCGCCGGATCGCGGCGCTCCAGGGCCTCGGCCAGCCGCGGCGCACGGGCGAGGAGCTTCCCCCGCTCCTGACGGTTGCGGACGACGTCCTGCTCGTGCTCCCGGACCGCGGCCGCCGTCGCCAGCAGATGCTGCCGATTGTCGGCGACGGTCGCCGACTGGACCTGCCACTGCACGAGGGCCAGGGCCGTCACGAAGACGACCGAGACCAGGGCAGCCGTGAAGAGGAAGATCTTCTTGCGTAAGTTCAACTCATCGACTCCAAAGGGATGAGGAGCGCCCGCGCTCCGCACCCTCCCAAGCAAGAAACCGAACGCTGCTTTAAAGTACCCGCGAGTATACGCCAATCCCTCTAACCAAAGCCAGCTCTTCCGGCGGCTCGTGAACCCTGCGCGCCTCGTCTACAGATAAGGGTGTCTCGAAACAGGAGATTCGCTCCCCTGATAGGATACGGGCCTCCCCCTATGCACAGTTTTCTACTCTCCTTAGTGCTCTCCAAGCTGTTGACGAGCCCGCCGGTCTCCTCGGCCGTGCCGCCCCCTCCGGCCGCCGCCGTCACCCTCGCCTCCGCCCTCGCCCAACTCGGCCCGCGGGCACCCGGGACCGCCGCCCACACCGCCGCCCTGGCTCTCCTACGGGGAGCGATGGTCCGCGCCGGCCTTACCGGAGTAACGGAAATTCCGGCACTCGGCCGGGTGCCTACGCGCAGCCTGACCGGTGTGCTCCCTGGGGCGACGCGCGACGAGATCGTCCTCTCGGCCCACTACGACACCGTGCCGCGAAGCCCCGGGGCGGACGACGACGCCTCGGGCTGCGGTGTCGTCCTCGCCGCCGTGGCCGACCTCGCGCGCACCCCACGCCAGCACACGGTGCGGGTCTTCCTGGCGGACGGCGAGGAGGCGGGCGACCTCGGCAGCCGCGCCTGGCTCGCCGCCCTCGGCCCGGCCGGCCGGGACCGGATTCTGGCCGCGGTCAACCTGGAGATGGTGGGCTGGCGGGAGAGCGCCGGGCCGGTGATCCTCTCCTTTCCCGCGCGGCGGGGAGGTAAGTGGGCGCTCTCCCCGGGCTGGCTGGTGCACGCCCTCCTTACGAGTGGCGGCGCGGTGGGGTGGCGGCCCGCCTTCGTCGAAGCTCATGGTTCGCTGCCGGCCCAGCTGGTCCTCCGCGCTACGGTCCCGAGCTTCGGGGCGGACAGCGATGCTTTCGTTGCCGCCGGGGTTCCCGCGGCCACCCTCTCCGGCAGCTCGCCCCTGCACCTCGACCCTACCTACCACCGGCCGGCCGACACCGCCGACCGGCTCGACCCGGCCCGCCTCGACCGCTGGACGACCGCGGCGGCCTCGGCGGTGCGCCGGCTCGACCGCCTGGCCGGGCGCCCGCTCCCCGAGGACCAGTACCTCGTGGCCTTCGATCGGGTCTGGCTGCGGCGCGACCTCTACTGGATGGGGTTCCTGCTCTGGGGGTTCCTGGTTTTTCGCTATCGGCCGCGGACCTGGGCGGGAGAGACCCCGGCGGAGCGCCGGCGGCGGCAGCGGGCGGGCCTGCCGGGTTTCGTCTTCCGCATGCTCTTCCTGGCGGCGATCTTCGTCGCCCCAGTCTTCTCGGTCCTGCTCTACCCGGCGGCCCTCCTCGCCCACATTCCCCCGAGAAAGCCGCTCCAGCGCGGTTTCTGGATCGTCCTCGGCCTTGGCCCCACGGCAATTCTTCTACTGGCGATCGCCGGCGCCGCGGCGCTGGATTTCGTGCGCGGCTACGCCCTCGGGCCGTTCGTCACGCTCCTCCTCGCCAGCACGCTCGCGGCCTGGACTGTTCTCTGCCTGCGAGGGCCGGCGGAGGCTTAGGGCTTCTTCTTCTGCTGCTTCACCTTGGCCATGGCCCGCTGGGCGAGCTGTTGTCCCCACTTCTGGCCCACGGCCATCGAGTCCTGGAGGATCGCCGGCTGATTGGCGACCAGGTGCTGGCCGGCCGGCGACTCGTAGAAGGCGATCGCGCCGCGGATGTCGTCGTGGGAAAGATGCTGCTTGTAGATGGGCACGACCATCTCGACGAGCTCCTGCGGGTTGACCTCCCTGGCGAACTCGTCCCAGAAGCCGGCGGGGGCATCCGGCGCCATCTGCCGGAAGTTCGGGATCATGGCCGCGATCATCTGCTGGGCGAGCTTCGAGGTCCCGCTGAGCTCAAGGAGATGACGGACGTCGCGGTCCAGGCTTGGGTCGGACGAGGCCGGCGCGGCGGCGTGGGCGGAGACGGCCAGGCACAGCAGGATTATGGCGGCGACGAATGTGCTTCTCTTCATGGGCTCCCCTTTGGTTTGTGGGTCTGCGTTACGCCAGCTCCGCCAAGGTCGCGATCGCGTGATCGCACTCCGCCTCGGTGTTGTAGAAGTGAGGCGAGAGCCGAATCCCGGCGTTGGGGCGGTAGTCGCACAGGATCTCTCTCGCGATCAGCTCCTTCGTCAGCCGCTCGGCCTCTGGGTGCCAGATGGAGACGGTGCCGCCGCGGTGGTGAGGGTCGCGCGGGGTGCGCAGCTCGAACCCGGCGGCCTCGGCGGCGTCCATCAGGTGGGTGGTGAGCCCCAGCGAGCGCTCGCGGATCTTCCGCGTCCCGACCCTGGCCACGATCTTGTAGCCGGCCCGGCAGGAGTAGAGGGCCGGGATGTTGGGGGTGCCGGTGAGGAAGCGCCAAGCCCCGTGGGCGTGATGGACGGGGCCGGGGCGGAAGGCGAAGGGCTCGTCGTCCGCCTGCCAGCCGGTCACCGAGGGCTCAAGCGTCTCCGCGAGGTCCGGGCTCACCCAGAGGAAGCCGGCGCCCGGGCCGCCGCAGAGCCACTTGACCGAGCCGCCCATGGCCGCATCGACCCCCCACTTCTCGAGCTCGAGCGGCAGCACCCCGGCCGACTGATAGACATCGAGGAGGAGGATCGCCCCCACCTCGCGGCCGCGTTTTGCGATAGCCTCCGCATCCTGTACGAAGGCGCTTCTAAAGAGGGTGTGCGAGATCGGCACGAGCCGGGTCCGCTCGTCGATCGCCGCCAGCAGCCGCTCGGTGGGGACCCCGATGCCGTCGTCCGAGGGGACGGTGACGATCTCCGCCCCCTTCTTCCGCTCCCCTTCGAGGACGTACATGACGTTCGGGAAGTTGAGCCCGGTGTAGACGATCCGGTTGCGCTCGGCAGGATAGTCGATCGCCGACAGGAAGACCGCCGTCGCCACCGCCACGTTCTGGTGCATGGCGACGTTCCCCGGCCGGACGCCGAGGAGCGGCGCCAGGAGATCGCCGGTCTCGACCGCCATCTCCCACCAGCCCTCGTGCCAGGCCCGCACCCCGCGCTCCTCCCACTGCCGGGCGAAGGTCGCGACCTCCTCGTGGACCGCGCGCGGCATGGCCCCCAGGGAGTTGCTGATGAGGTAGGTCGTCCGCGCGAGGATGGGGAACTCCGAGCGCAGGGCGAGGAGGTCGGCATGGGGCGCCGGGGTGGTGACGGAGGCGGTCGTGGCCATGGGCGGTCCTTTCCTCATTCCTTCCAGCCGAAAACGTGAAAGGCGTTGTCGCGGAGGATTCTACGCCGGGTCTCCTCCGAGAGGTCGAGGGTGAGGAAATCCGCCAGGTTCCTCTCCATGCTCGGCACCCCCGGGTCGGGCCAGTCGGTCCCCCAGAGCACCTTGTCCGCGATATCGGCCAGGCGCGGCAGGTACTGGAGCAGCCGGCGCGGCGGGATGCCCGAGACGTCTAAATAGAGGTTCGGGTGCCGGCGGGCGAGGAAGACGCAGGTCTCCATATAGAGCGGACGCCCCGCATGGGCGAGGATGAGCCGCAGGCGGGGGAAGTCGACCGCCACGTCGTCCGCCGCCATGGGATCGGCGAAGCGGTTCCGGGCGCCGGGGAAGACCGAGGTGCCGGTGTGGATCATCACCGGCATCCCCAACTCCTCCGCCTGGCCGTAGACTTGGGCCAGGCCGGGCAGGGCGTCGAGATAGGCGTTGGCGGCGAAGAGCTGGTGCGGCGGGTGGACCTTGAGACCCTGAATCCCTAAGTCCTTGAGCCGCCTCACCTCTGCCCCGGGGTCGGCCGTCAGGCCCGGATGGACCGAGCCGAAGGCGATCAGCCGGTCCGGGGCCTCCCGGGCGATGGCGGCACCGTAGTCGTTGACCTCCGGGGTGAAGCCCATGAGCGGCGAGACGTAGTTGATCATCCCGATCCGCTCGATGCCGGCCCGGTCCATCAAGGCCAGGACCGCGGCCGGCCGGCGCATCAGCTCCGCCAGCTCGGCCGCCCCCGGCCGGCTCTCCATCCGCGCCCTTGCCGCCGGCAGCATCTGCTCCCAGGGCTGGAGGTGGACATGGATGTCGACCACGCCGTACCCCAGGCTGGGCAGCTCCGTCACCTGGTCACCGGCCCTTCCACTGGGCGGGCCGCTTCTCGAGGAAGGCCTTCACCCCCTCCTCCTTGTCCTCGGAGGAGAAGCAGAGGCAGAAGAGGTCGCGCTCGTAGGCGATCCCGTCCTCGATCGCGAGCTTCTGGCTGGCGCGGACCGCCTCCTTGGCGACCTTGAGCGTCAGCGGGCTCTTGCTCGCCATCTTGCCGGCAAGCTCGAGGGTCTTCGCCCGCAGCTCCTCGTGCGGCACGACCATCTCGACGAGACCGATGTCCTTGGCCTCGGCGGCGTTGATCATGTCGCCGGTCAAGACGAGGCGCATCGTGTTGCCGAGGCCGATCAGGCGCGGCAGGCGCTGGGTGCCGCCGCCGCCCGGGATCAGGCCCAGGTTGATCTCCGGCTGGCCGAAGCGCGCTTTCTCCGATGCGATGCGGAGGTCGCAGGAGCTGGCGAGCTCGCAGCCACCGCCTAGGCAGAAGCCGTTGATCATGGCGATCACCGGCTTGGGGAAGCCCGCCAT
>JAXDLD010000285.1:0-4306 GCA_034666805.1 Acidobacteriota bacterium | reverse complement strand
CGGCGCTCCAAGTGGGCGGCCATATGGGTCAGGAGGACGATCCCATAGTCGGTCTGCCGGGTGATCCTGATCATGCTACAGCCCTCGTAGGTGAAAACAGGACCCATTAGGTCCTGATTCCCATGATAGGCAGTCGGATGGGGGGATGTCAAACGGGGGGGCGGCTCTACGGGAGGAAGATTCGCTCGACCGACCAGTACAGCCCGAGGGTCGCCAGGGCGAGGGAGGCGGGGATCACCACCCGGTCGCGGTACCAGGGCCGGTCCCGGTAGGGGGCGCCGACGAAGAAGAAGGCGGCGGCGAGCACCGCGAGAGCGCCGGCCAGGGCCCCGAGGTCGAAGCCGAGGAGGGCTGTCGCGAGCACCGCGCGCGGCGGCCCGAGCTCGCGGAGGGCCGCCGCGAAGGCCAGGCCGTGGAGGAGCCCGAAGGCGAAGACGAGGCCGATCCGCAGCGGCTTGACCTCGCGGCTCAGGAGGTTCCCGACCCCCAGGTAGACGATCGCGAGGGCGAGGGCCGGACCCACGATCCGCGGCGCGAGGGCAAAGCCGCTCCAGGCCGCCAGCGCCAGGCCGAGGGTCGCGGCGAGGGCGAAGGCGGCCACCTGCGCCAGCAGGGGCTTGACCCGCAGGCTCAAGAGGAAGATCCCGAGGACGAAGAGGATCAGCTCGCTCCCCCGGGGCAGGACATGGCGGAACCCCAGGCCGAGGTAGCGGAGCGCCACCTGGAAGCGGGGCGGCGGGACGACCCGGGGGGAGAGGGGGAAGGCCGTCCCCGACTCGCCATCCTTCTGCCAGCGGCGGGAGGGTGCGGCGTCCCCCTCGTTGGAGTAGGCGAGGGGGAAGGTGCCCACGGGGATCGTCGTCGAGAAGGCGGCGGCCCGGGCCCCCGGCGGGATGTCGCCGGAGAGGTGGAGAGTCACCTTGGGGGGCGGCGCGAAGGGATCGTCGGCGGGGGGCGGTGGGCGGTCGACCGAGATCGTCTCCGGCACCACCGGCCGGCCGTCGAAGGCGAAGGTCGAGCGGTCGGTCAGGGCGGAGAGGAAGATTCCCAGTCGGGCGGCGATCTCGGGGGTGAGCCCCGCGATCCTCCCATACCGGGTCGCGCCAGCCGGACGGGTGGCGGGGAGCTTCGGGATGTGCTCCTCGTCGATCGCCACGTCCACCCGCCAGGTGCCACCCTGCCGGAAAGAGGCGGTGACCTGGATTGTGCCGAGCTCGTGGGCGTCGAGGCTTGAGACCACGGCGAGTGCGATATAGATAAGGAAGAGGGCAAGCCTAGCCCCCCGGGACAAGGGAGTGGAGGTCCGCCGAGACCGCACAAGTTCCGGTACTTCTCCGTTCTCCTTCCCTCCCGGAGGCATGACCCTAGTACGGAGCCCTCGGCTGAACGGTTGACCGGCCCTCATGATCGATAGCGGGCGAGGAAGCGGCGATCGAGCCAGTCCTTCCACCAGAAGGCCCAACGGCCGTGGGCGACCTGACCCTTATACTGGAGGAGCGCCCGGCCGTCGGCGGTGTTCAAGAGCGAGAGGAAGCCGGACTGCGGCCGGTAGCTCGGCGGCTGCCGGCCGTCGAGGACGGCCTTGAGGCTCGCCCAGAGGATCGGCGCCTCGCGCACGGCGTAGACCCCGGCCTTGGGGGTGTCGGGGTAGTGGGCGAGAGTGCCGCAGTCGCCGGCGGCGAAGATCCGCGGATCGGCGAGCGAGCGGAGCGCGTCGTCCACGAGCAGGAAGCCGCGCCCGTCGAGCGGCAGGCCGGAGCCCTGGAAGAGCGGGAAGCCGACCGCCCCGGTGAGCCAGATCGTCAAGTCGGACGGCACCTCGGCGCCTTCCGTAGGCCCCCCGAGCTCGACCGACCCGGCGTGCACGGCGCGGGCCGGCTGGCCGGTCCGGATCTCGATCCCGCGCTCGGCGAGGAGCCGGCCGGCGAGGGCGCGGAAGCGGCCGGTATAGCCGGCGAGGATCTCCGGTCCGGAATCGACGATCGTCAGCCGGCGCCGGGAGCGGCCGCCGGCCGCCTCGTCGAGCACCCGGGCGCAGGCGAAGGCCACCTCCACCCCCGCCGCCCCGCCGCCGACGACCGCCACCCGCCGCTCGCCCTCCTGCCGGGAGAGAGCGAGGAGCCGCTCGCGGAGGGCGGCGACCCGGGTCAGGGGCTTGACTCGCTGGGCGTGGGCGGCGACCTCGGGAGCATCCGCCCCGGCGGTGTCGGAGCCGACGGCGAAGGAGACGAGGTCGTAGGTCCGCTCCTCGCCGCTCGCCAGCCGCACCGCCTGGCGCGCCGGATCGATCGCCACCGCGCTCCCCGCCTCGAAGCGCCCGCCGGCCCGTTCGACGAGGCGCGGGACGTCGACCGCGATCTGCTCCTCCGTATAGGTGCCCTGGAGGTAGCCGGGGACCATCCCCGAGTAGTGGTGGCGCGGGGAGAGGGAGATCACCGTCAGGGTGACCCCGAGCGGCTCCAGGGCCAGCCGGCGCAGGATCTCCAGATGGGCGTGCCCGGCCCCCACGAGGAGCAGGCGGACGGTACCGGTACGGAGGCGGAGGACGGTCATGGGATCGTAAGAGCCGGCTCTCTAGAGTAGCTCCTTCAGGCGAGCGTATCCGATTGCAAACGGCTCGGGCCCGGGCCTCGTATGCCCTAATAGCCCATGTCCAAACTCCGCGTCGAACGCCTCCTTCTCCCTGTCCTCCTTGCCCTGGTGGCCGGGGTCTGCCTGACGCGCGGGATCGGCCTCGCCCGCGATCCGCACCGGCTGGATGCCCACGAGGAGCGGGCCTGGCTTGGGTGGGCGTATCCGCGTTCCGACGCCCCGGCCCTGTTCGCGCGGGCGGCTCGGGCGCTCGCGCCGGGCGAGGTGGTCTGCCTGCAGGTCCCCCAGAGGCCGGGGTCAGCCGATTGGTTCCGCTACATGGCCAACTACTACCTGCCGGACCAGGAGGACGCGGCGGTGCGGCAGCGGGGCGCCGCTCGGCGATTTCCGTCCCAGGCGACAGTCGTGACGATCGACGGCAAGGGCGACGTGCAGGTGCGGCGAGGGGGCCACCTCGGCCAGCCCGGCTGACCTCGCGGCGGGGGTGGCACTGGCGCTCCTGGTCGGCTGGAGCCTCCTGCGGCCGGCCGGCAAAGACGCGCTCTCGCCCGCCGGCCTGGCCCTGGGGCTGGTCTTCGGGACGACGCTCCTCGTCGGGGTCGGCTTTCCCTTAGCCCGGCTTGGGGCGCCGGTCACCCCGGGCTCGATAGCCGTCCTCGCGGCGTTCCTCGCCGCGGCTCTCCTCCTCCTCGGCCGCCGCCGGCTGCCCCTCCGGCTGGACCAGGGGGTTCCCGGCGACCGCTGGTCGCGGGCCGCCGGCCTCCTCGTCGTCGCCGGCCTGGGGCTCTTCCTCGTCAAACTCGGTTTCGCGCCGTTGTGGACCTGGGACCACTTCGCGGTCTGGGGGGTCAAGAGCCGGCGGATGATCGCCGACGGCGCTCTCGACCTCGGCTTCCTGGACCTCAAGGCTTTCCGCGGCTCGGAGGCCCACTACCCCCTTGGGCTGCCGTTCGCCTGGCGCCTGCTGAGCCTCGGAGCCCTGCCCGGAGATCTCACGTTCAAGGTCTGCCACGCCCTCTTCGCCCTCGCTCTCGTCGCCGTCACCCGGCGCGGGCTCCTCCTGGCGAACGGGTCGCGGCGGATGGCCAACGGCCTTGCGGCCTGGCTCGCGGTCTCGCCGGTGCTTTGGGACACGATCGGCCTGGGCCATGCCGACCTGCCGCTGGCGCTCTGGGCGGTCACCTCCCTCGTCCTCGTCCTCGAAGCGACTGGCAGCGCGGTGGAGATAAAGGCCGAGCAGGGGACGCCCCGTCCCGGGCTCCTCGGGCTCGCCGGGATCGCGGCCGGCTTCCTCCCCTGGATCAAGCAGGAGGGGCTGATCCTCGCCCTCGCCCTCCTCGCCGCCTCCGCCCTGCTGATCTGGCGCTCCGCCCTGCCAGACCGTCGGCGGCGGCTGCTCGCTCTCGCCCTGCCGGCGGGGGTGACCCTCGCCGCCTCCCGCCTGGCCGCCAACGTCGCCCGCACCCAGGGCGTCAACTTCTTCGCCGGCCGCTGGTGGGTCCGCGCCGCCATCCGCGTGCCTCACTCGGGGGAGATCCTGCGCGCCGCCGCCGCCGAGATGCTCGCCGCCGACTGGCTCGGGATCTGGATCGTCTTCGCCCTCGTCTGCCTCTGGATTCTCGTCATGGCCCGCCGGGACCCGCGGCCCGGAACGGCGGCGATCCTCTGCGGCACGGTCGTGGCGCTCCTCGCGGTCTACGTCGCGGTCTACTTC
>JAXDLD010000284.1:0-4164 GCA_034666805.1 Acidobacteriota bacterium | reverse complement strand
GAGCGAGACCCGCCGGACCCGGCCGAGGAGCTCCCGGAAGGGCGGATCGCCCGCGAGATCGGTGCGGAGGACCACGGCATTGACGAAGAAGCCGATCAACCCTTCGACCTCGGCCCGGGTCCGGTTGGCGACCGCCGAGCCCACCGCCAGGTCCTCCCGGGCGGTGTAGCGGGAGAGGAGGGCAGAGAGGCCGGCCGAGAGGACCATGAAGAGGGTCTCCCCCTCCGCCCGCGCGAGCCGGAGGAGAGCCGCGGCGAGGTCCGGCGGCAGGCCGCGGGTGAGGAGCGCGCCCTTGGCGCTGCGGACCGGCGGGCGGGGCCGGTCGGCCGGCAGGTCCAAGGGCTCAAGCCCGGCCAGGGCCTGGCGCCAGTAGGTGGACTCCGCCGCCAGCCGCTCGCCCCGGAGCCACTCCCGCTGCCAGAGGGCGAAGTCGGCGTACTGGACCGCCGGCTCGGGGAGGGGGGAAGGCCGGCCGGCCACGAAGGCCCCGTAGAGCGCCCCCAGCTCCCGCGCCAGGACGCCGATCGACCAGCCGTCCGAGACGATGTGGTGCATGGAGACGAGCGCCAGGTGCTCCTCCCCCCGGTCCAGGCGGACAAGAGCGAGGCGCAGGAGCGGCCCGCGGGCGAGGTCGAAGGGGCAGAGCGCCGCCTCGCGGGCGAGCCGCCGGGACTCGGGACCGCCTTGGGCCTCCGGGAGGGCGGCGAGGTCGAAGACCGGCAGCTCCGGGGGCTGGTGAGGCGCGATCACCTGCACCGGCCGGTCGCCGGAGCGGAGGAAGGTGGTGCGCAGGGCCGAGTGCCGCCGGACGATCTCGGCGAGGGCCCGGGCGAGGGCCGGCGGGTCGAGACGGCCGGCGAGACGGAGGGCGCCCGCCAGGTTGTAGGTCGAGGTCTCCGGCTCGAGCTGGTCCAAGAACCAGAGCCGCTCCTGGGCGAAGGAGAGCGGCAGCTCCCCGCCGCCCCCCGCGGCCGGGAGGATCGGGGGGGCTTCGGCCGCCCCGGCCGGCTCCTCGTGGGCGAGCGCCCGCTCCACCGCCGCCGCCACCCCGGCGAGGCTCGGGCGTTCGAAGACGGCCTTGAGCGGCAGCTCCACCCCGAAGGCCTGCCGCACCCGGGAGGCCAGGCGGGTGGCGAGGAGCGAGTGCCCGCCGAGGTCGAAGAAGCTCTCGTGCCGGCCGATCGGCCCCGCCGTCCCCAGGAGGTCGGCCCAGAGCCCCGCCAGGAGCTCCTCGACCTCCCCTCGCGGCGGGTCGTCCGCCCCGGAGCGGCCCGGCTCGGGGTCGGGGAGGGCCTTCTTGTCCACCTTGCCGGTGGGCGAGAGCGGCAGGCGGTCGAGGAGGACGAAGACCGCCGGGACCATGTACCCCGGCACCCTCTCCTCCAGGCGCCCGCGGATCTCCTGGACGGCGGGCGCCGTCCCCGCCCGCGGCACGAGGTAGGCCAGCAGGCGCCGGCTCCCCGTCCCCGGCTCCTCACGGTCGACGACCGCCACCTGCTCGACCGCGGGATCGGCGGCGAGCGCGGCCTCGATCTCCCCCAGCTCTACCCGGAAGCCGCGCACCTTGACCTGGCCGTCCATGCGGCCCACGAACTCGATGGCGCCGTCGGGCCGGAACCGGGTCAGGTCCCCCGTCCGGTAGAGCCGGGCCCCAGGCTCGGGAGGGGAGGGGTGAGGGACGAACCGCTCGGCGGTCAGCTCCGGACGGTGGAGATACCCCCGGGCCAGGCAGACCCCGGCGATGCAGAGCTCTCCCGGCACCCCGATCGGCACCAGCTGGAGCTCGCGGTCCAGGAGGTGGATCCCGGCCCGCGCGATCGGCCGCCCGATGGGCACCACCCGCCCCCGGGTCTCGCGCCCGCAGTGCCAGGAGGTGACGGAGATCGTCGCCTCGGTCGGCCCGTAGCGGTTGTGGAGGTCGGCCTGGCACTGGGCGTAGAAGCGCGCCGGCAGGTCGGCCGGGGTGGCCTCGCCGCCGACCAGAACCGTCCGCAGGCTCCGGCACTCGGCGAGCGAGTGGGAGTCGAGGAGCGCCTGGAGCATGGCGGTGGTGAAGGAGGCCTGGGGGACGGCGTGCTCGCGCAGCAGCCCCACCAGGTACTCCGGGTCGCGCTCTCCCCCGGGTCGCGCCAGGTAGGTCGTCCCCCCGACCAGGAGGGGGCCGAAGATCTCCGAGATCGAGGCGTCGAAGCTGATCGTCGTCTTGTGGACGAAGCTGTCGCCGGCGGCGAGGTCGACCCCGCGCACGAAGCCCATCCGGTTGGCGAGGGCGCGGTGGGTCACGACCACCCCCTTGGGGCGGCCGGTCGAGCCGGAGGTATAGATGACGTAGGCCGGGTGGTCGAGGAGGAGCGCGGTCCCACCCCGCTCCGGCGCCGCGGCCGCCGGGCCTTCCGGCTCGGCGGCCCGGAGATCCTCGACGACCAGGGTCCGCACGACCGCCGGCAGCCCCGCGGCCCGGTCCCTCTGGGTGAGGAGAACGGCGGCCCCGGAGTCGGCGAGCATGAAGGCGAGCCGCTCGGACGGCAGCGAGACGTCCAGGGGCAGGTAGGCCCCGCCCGCCTTCCAGATGCCCAAGAGGGCGGCGACCAGGTCGAACGAGCGCTCGACGGCGATCGCCACCAGGCTCTCCGGCCCCACTCCGGCGGCCGTCAGGTGGCGGCCGATCCGCGCCGCCCGCGCTTCGAGCTCGCCGTAGGTCATCCCCAGGCCGTCGAGGACCAGGGCGAGCGGCCGCGGGTCCCGCCGCGCCCGCTCCGCCACCAGCTCATGGACGAGCCCCTCTCCGGGGTAGTCCTCGCCGGGGGCGTTCCACTCGACCAGGATCGCCTGGCGTTCGGCGGCCGAGAGCAGGGGGAGCTCGGGAAAAGGCCGCTCGGGATCGGCCACCGCCGCCGCCAGGAGGGACTCGAAGTGGCCGAGGAGCCGCTCGGCGGTGGCCCCCTCGAAGAGGTCGACGGCGTACTCCAGCACTCCGCGGAGGGTCCCCCCCTCCTCCCGGAGGGCGAGCGTCAGGTCGAACTTGGCGACCCCGCTCTCGACCGCGAGGACCTCGGCCTCGACGCCGGGCAGGGCGAGGTCGGCCCCGGGCATGTTCTGGAGGGCGAAGAGGACCTGGACCAGGGGCGCGTGGCCGAGGTGGCGCTCCGGCCGCAGCTCCTCGACCAGGCGCTCGAACGGCACCTCCTGGTGGGCATAGGCGCCGAGGGTCGCCTCGCGGGCGCGGGCCACGAGCGCTCCGAGCCCCGGGCGGCCCTCCCCCGCGCCGAGGTCGAGCCGGAGGACCAGGGTGTTGACGAAGAACCCCACGAGGCCGGAGACCTCGGGCCGGTCGCGGCCGGCCACGGGGGAGCCCACGAGGAGGTCGGTCTCCCCGGTATGGCGGGAGAGCAGGGCGCCCCAGGCGGCGAGGAGGGTCATGTAGAGGGTCGCTCCCGCCGCCTGACCCCGGACGCGCACCCCGGCCGCGAGCGCCGGCGGCAGGACCACCGGCCGGTGGGCGCCGCGGAAGCTCTGGACCGCGGGCCGCGGCTGGTCGGCCGGCAGCTCGAGGAGGGTCGGCGCCCCCGCCAGGCGCTCCCGCCACCAGGCGAGCTCGCCCGCGAGCACCTCCCCGGTCAGCCACTCCCGCTGCCAGACGGCATAGTCGCCGTACTGGACCGGCAGCTCGGGGAGGACGGCGGGACGGCCCCGGAGCGCCGCCCCGTAGAGCTCCCCCAGCTCCCGCACCAGCACCCCCATCGACCAGCCGTCCGCGACGATGTGATGGAGGGTGAGAAGGAGCCAGTGCTCCGTACCGGCGGCCACCCGGAGGAGGGTGGCCCGGAGGAGCGGCCCGCGCCCGAGGTCGAAGCCGCGGCGCCCCTCCTCGCGGGCGAGGCGGAGGGCCTCGGCGCCCCGCGCCGGTTCGGGCAGGGCGGCCAAGTCCACCTCGGGGAACGCCGGGTCGAGACGCGGCGCCACCTCCTGCACCGGGGTGGCGCCCCCGGTAAGGCCGAAGCTCGTGCGCAAGGTCTCGTGGCGCTCGACGACCGCCGCCAAGGCTCCCCGGAGGGCCGCCGCCGAGAGCCGGCCGCGGAGGGCGACCGCGCCCGGCACGTTGTAGACCGGCGAGCCGGGGTCGAGCTGGTCCAGGAACCAGAGCCGCTCCTGGGCGAAGGAGAG
>JAXDLD010000283.1:0-16713 GCA_034666805.1 Acidobacteriota bacterium | reverse complement strand
AGGCGCTCGCCACAGGCATGGCAGGAGGTCGTCCCGCCGGCCTCGTCGTGGACGTTGCCGGTGTAGGCGTAGCGCAGGCCGTTCGCCATGGCGATCTGCCGCGCCCGGGAGAGGGTCGCGGGCGGAGTCGGCCGCTTATCGAGCAACTTGTAGTCGGGATGAAAGGCCGTGAAGTGGAACTGCACGTCCGGCCCCAGCTTCTCGGCCACCCAGCGGGTCATCAGGTCGAGCTCCCCGTCGGAGTCGTTTTCCCCCGGGATCAAGAGGGTCGTGATCTCGAACCAGACGTCGGTCTCGTGCTTCAGATAGACCAGGGTGTCCTTCACCGTCCCCAGGTCACCGCCGCAGACGTTCCGGTAGAAGCGCTCGGTGAAGCCTTTCAAATCGACGTTGGCGGCATCCATGTAGCGGTAGAATTCCCGTCGCGGCTCCGCGCAGATCTCCCCGGCGGTGACCGCCACGGTCCGCACCCCCACCTCGCGGCAGGCCTGGGCGACGTCGATCGCGTACTCCAAGAAGATGACCGGATCGTTGTAGGTGAAGGCGACGCTCCGGCAGCCCAGGCTCTGGGCGGCGCGGGCGATGACCTCCGGGGTCGCCTGGTCGGCCAGGGTGTCGAGCTCGCGGGACTTGCTGATGTCCCAGTTCTGGCAGAACTTGCAGGCCAGGTTGCAGCCGGCGGTGCCGAACGAGAGGACGGGGGTGCCGGGGAGGAAGTGGTTGAGAGGCTTCTTCTCGATCGGATCGACGCAGAAGCCGCTCGACCGGCCGTAGGTGGCGAGGACGATCTGGTCGTCCAGCCGGGCGCGGACGAAGCAGAGCCCACGCTGCCCCTCCCGCAGCTTGCAGAAGCGCGGGCAGAGGTCGCACTGGATGCGCTCGTCGTCGACCGCGTGCCAGTATTTGGTAGGGACGACGCTCGCGTCCCGGATGATCTCGGTATCCATCGGACTGCCTTTCGGAGTTCGCGCCCGCTCTCTCTGCCTACTAAAACAAGATGGGGCGGGGCGGGATTCCGGAAGGCCGTTTCTACTTCGCCGCAGTGGTCGCCAGCGCCTGCAGCTCGGCGAGCGAGCGGAGCACCCCGCCACGGACCACGTAGCGCACCTTCCGCAGGTTCGCGATGTCCGCCGCCGGGTCGCCGCCGACGATCAGGAGATCGGCGGCCTTGCCCTTCTCGACCGTCCCGATCGACGGGTCGAGCCCCATGGCGATGGCGCCGCCGCGGGTCGAGGCGGTCAGCACCTGGAGGGGCGTCAAGCCCGCCGCCTGCATGGCCTCCATCTCGCCGTAGACCGAGGGGCCGTGGAGAGTGAGAGGGTTGCCGGCGTCGGTGCCCATGGCGATCGTCACCCCGGCGTCGAAGACCCGTTTGAGGTTCAGGGCGGAGGTCCGCTCGCGCTCGGTGGTCGCCTTGTCGCGGGCGGCGAGCCGGTCGGCGGTCACGTCGGTCGGGGTCTTCGCCGTCTCGGCCACCTTGGCGAGGGTCCCAGGATCGATGCAGCCGTTAGGATCGTCGACCTTGGGCGGCTGTTTCTGGATGGCGCCCGCGAACATGCGGACGTAGCCCCGCCCGACGGTCAGGGTCGGGCAGTAGATCGTGCCGTTCGCCTTCAGGAGGTTCAGGAACTCCGGGTCGATCGGCTTGTCCCAGACGCTGTGGACGAGGAGCTTCGCTCCGGCCCGGAGCGCCTCCTTCGCTTCGTCCAAGCCTGTCGCGTGGACGATCAGGGGCAGGCCCAGCTTTTTTGCCTCCTCCCCGGCGGCCCGGACAGCCTTGCCCATCTCGGCGATCGAGGGGCTCGGCTCGACGATGAACCAGACCTTGACCGCCCGGGAGCCCTGGTCGGCCAGGTAGCGCACGCCGGAGCGGCCGGTCTCGGCGTCCTTCAGATGGATGAACTGCCGCTCCGCCGGCAGGTTGAGCCAGTGGTCGAGGGTCGAGAGCAGCGGGCCGGCGGCGGCGACGTGGGGAACCTCGGTGCTCTCCCCGAAGCGCTTCGCGAGCTCCAGGGTCCAGGGATAGCCACCGACGTCGAAGACCGCGGTAACCCCCGAGCAGAGATAGGTGCGGCCGAAGCGCTCGGGGTGGGCCTTCAAATCGGCCTCGACCTTCTCGTACGGGTGCTCGCCCCGGACGTCCAGGGCATCGGGCCGTCCGTCCGCCCAGCCGGTCTGGGAGAAGTGGACGTGAGCGTCGACGAGACCGGGGGTGATCCACTGCCCTTTCAAGTCGACGACTCCGACCCCGGCCGGCACCGGGCAGGCTGCACGGCTGCCGGCGCACTCGATCTTGCCGTCCCTGAGAAGCACCGTCGCGTCGGGCACCGGCGCTCCGCCTTTGCCGTCCAGGAGCGTCGCCCCGACCAGGGCGCGCGGCGAGGGAGGGACGCCGGGCTCGCCCGCGAAGGCGGTGCTGACCGCGATCCGCCAGCCGGCGGGAGTCTTCAGGAAGACCCGTTCCGAGAGCCCCGCCTCCTCCCGGGCGCCGTAGCGCACCCGATAGCGGTAGGTCGCGTAGACCACCCCCGGCTGGATCGGGGTGAGCCGCAGGTCCTCGGCTTCAAAGTGGTCCGGCCAGCCCTGGCCGGCCGTGGCGGCGAGGCCGGAGTAGCCGAGCTCGAACCCGGTCGCCCCGGTGCGGGCCAGTCCCGGCGAATTCAGGTAGCAGGCGAGATAGGCGTCCTTGTTCTTGTCGCGGATCGCCTGGAGGTTCTTCTCGAAGAGAGTGCGGGCGGCGGTGATGTCGGAACGATCGGCGGCACCCGCAGCCTGGACGGCAGGCTTCTGGGCGGCGGCGGATCCCGCGAGAAGCAGGACGAGGAAAAAAGAGTTCCACTTCGTGACGAGCCGCAATCGGACCATGCGAACCTCCCGGGAAGAAACCGGCCCATCCTAGTGGACCTCGCCGCGATGGAGCAACCGGTGATCGGCGGCCCCGCCCGGAGATAAATCTCCGGGCTAGGAGATACGCTGGCTGAAGCCAGCTTCGAAGCCTCCTACCCTGCCCCTACGCTGCCGCCGCGCAAAGCTGGATTCATCCAGCGCAATGCATAGCCCGGAGATTTATCTCCGGGCGGGGCAAGGCGCTTGGAAGATCGTTAGGCGACTGGCGGGCGCTGCTAGGATTATCGCGCGAGGAGAGACCCATGCGCTACCGCTTCCTGACTGCCGACGTCTTCACCGACCGCCCGTTCGGCGGCAATCCGCTCGCCGTCTTCCCCGATGCCGCCGACGTCGCGGGCCTCTCGACGGTCCAGATGGCGGCGGTCACCCGCGAATTCAACCTGTCGGAGACGGTTTTCGTCCTGCCGCCCGAGAATCCGGCGCACACCCGGCGGCTGCGCATCTTCACCCCCGGCCGGGAGCTCCCCTTCGCCGGTCACCCGACGGTCGGCACCGCCTTCCTCCTCGCCACGGCCGGCCTCGTCCCGCTTACGGGGGACGAGACGCGGATCGTCTTCGAGGAGGGGGTGGGGCCGGTGCCGGTGAGGATCCGGGCGCGGGGCGGTACGCCCTACTTCACCGAGCTAAGCGCGGCCCGGCGGCCCGAATTCGGTCCTCCCCCGCCCCCGGTCGCCGTCCTCGCCGAGCTCCTCTCGCTCACCCCCGAGGACCTGGTGGCGGAGACCGAGCCCCAGCAGGTCTCCTGCGGCGTCCCCTTCCTCTTCATCCCCGTGCGCGACCGCGCCGCCCTCGCCCGGGCCCGGGTGCGCCCCGATCGCTGGGACGCCCTCTATCCCGAGCCCGGCCCGGAGCTCTACGTCTTCAGCCGCGACCCTGAGCTCCCCGGCTCTGACTTCCGCGCCCGCATGTTTGCGCCCTCCCTGGGGATCGCCGAGGACCCGGCGACCGGCGGCGCGGTCACCGCCCTCGGCGGCTACCTCGGGGCGCGCGACCCGGAGCGGGACGGCACCCGCCGCTGGATCGTCGAGCAGGGCTTCGAGATGGGCCGGCCGAGCCTCCTCCACCTGGAGGTCGACAAGCGGAACGGCGAGATCGCCGCCATCCGCGTCGGCGGCTCCTCGGTCCTCATGAGCGAGGGGACGATGGAGGTTCCGGAGGCCGGGGATTAGGTCTTCGACGCCCTCGCCTGGATTCTTCGGCTCGTCCCTCGAAAGCGATCCTACGCCGGCAGCACCGGCACCCCGTACGCCGCGAAGGCCGGGTCCCGGGTGACGATCGTCAGCTCCTCCATCCAGGCCTGGGCGATCAGCATGCGGTCGAACGGATCATCGTGGTGGCCGGGGAGCGAGCCGGCGAGGAGGGCGTGCCGGGCGGAGACCCCGAGCTCGAGGAAATCGTTGGCGGCGAGCTCCTCCAGGAGGTCGGCGCTGCCGGCGTCGAGCTTGCCCAGGCGCGACTTGATGGCGATCTCCCAGAGCGAGACGGCGCTCACATAGACGACCGACTTGGGGTCGGCCACCAGCTCCCGCGCCTGCGCCTGGAGCTGGGGATCGTCCGCCAGCCACCAGAGGAAGGCATGGGTGTCCAAGAGGAGCTTCATTCCGCTCCCCCATCTCCGCGAAAGGCGGCGGCGACCTCCGGGAGAGGGTCATCGAAGTCGGCGGCGATCGTCAGCCGGCCCGCCAGGCTCCCGGGGCGCCGCGGCTCGCGCGGCAGGGGCACCAGCTTGGCGACCGGTTTGCCGCTCCGGGTGACGACGACCTCCTCGCCCGCCAGGGCCCGGTCGAGGAGACGAGAGAGATGGCGGCCCTCGTCCTCCCGGCGCATCGCCATCGGCTCGGCGACCATCCCTCCCGCCTCGCCCGCGGGGCCCGGCAGCGCGAGGGTGGCGGGGAACGCCCGCGGGCGCCCGGGAGCGCGGACGACGAGACAGTCGCCCTCGACCTCCAGCTCCACCTCGTCAGCGAGGCCGGTCTGCTCGAGGAGCAGCTTGGGGATGCGGATGCCCTGGGAGTTGCCGATACGGACGATGCGTGCCTTCATGCTCACCTCCCCCTTGGGAGTGATTACATTGTAATCCCTCAGGGGAGGTGTCGCAACCGGTCGCGGGTCTACTTCTTTTCGGCGTGCACGTCCTGGAGCCGGGTCGGCTCGGCCGCGAAATCCTCCAGGTGGAGGAACTTGCCGTTCGCGTCCGCGACCACCTTGGTGGCGATCGACATGCGCCCCTCACCCCGGCCGTTCGCGCCGAGGTGCATCTCGACCAGGGTGAAGGGGTAGTTCAAGGATCGCGTGTTGTTGAAGGACTCCCAGAAGGCGATCCGGCGGTCGGTGGCGAGGAAGATCCGCTGCCCGCCGCCCGGGTCCGGCGACACGTGCGCGTAGTGGAGGTCCCAGGCGAGGCTGTCCGGCGTGCGGACGTAGCCGACCCGGGGGTTCTCCTGGAGGGACTTCAAGAGCCCGTCCTGCCCATGCAGGCGCAAGGCGTCCAGGAGCTCGCTCCGCTCGGCATCCGAAGACCACCGCTCGATGACGATCTCGACGATCCCCGCCTTGGCGGCCGGCCGGTTCGCACCCAGGTTGATGGCGAAGGCGGTGAGCTTCAAGGGGGTCGTGGGCTGCGCCGCCGCCAGGGCGGAGCCGGAGCCCCCCATCCCCAGGACGAGCCCCAGCGCCAGGGCCAGAGCGATTCCAACGAGAATGGTCTTTTCTCGATTCCACATCATCTCTTACTCCTCTTTGCCGGGCCGCGGGAAGCGGCCGCTGTTGTCTTACACGTCGTGCACCAGGGGCTGCGGACGGGTGATCCAGTAGCCCTGGGCGTAGTCGACCCCGATCTCCTTTAAGGCATCCATCGTCTGGCGGTTCTCCACGCACTCGGCGATCGTCTGGATGCCCATGACGTGGCCGATCTGGTTGATCGACTCGACGAGCGCCCGCTTCACCCGGTCCTCCACCATCCCCTGCACGAACTCGCCGTCGATTTTGAGGAAGTCGACCGGCAGGTCGCGGAGGTAGGCGAAGGAGGAGAGGCCGCTCCCGAAGTCGTCGAGCACGAAGCGGCAGCCCTTCTCCTTGAGCGCCGTGATGAAGGCCATGGCGCTGTCGAGCTTGCTGATCGCCGCCGTCTCCGTGATCTCGAAGCAGATCCGCCGCGAGTCGACCCCGGAGGTCTGGAGCTCCTCGATGACGAAGGGGAGGAAGGTCTCCTCCGAGAGCGACTGGCCGGAGAGGTTGATGGTGAAGAGGAGCGGCCGGGCGAGCTCCCGGCGCTGCGCATCGGCGAGAGCGCGGAAGGCGGTCCGCACGACCCAGCGGTCGATCGTGCCGATCAGGTGGTAGCGCTCGGCGGCGGCGATGAAGGCGGCCGGCTCGACCAGCCCCCCCTTCCTGTCGAGCATGCGGATGAAGACCTCGCACATCAGCTCGCGGCCGGCCTCGGGGGTGAGAGGCTGGATGATCTGGTAGTAGAGGCGGAAGCGGTGGTCCTCGAAGGCGCGGTGGATACGGTGGATCCACTGCATCTCGCCGTAGCGCTCGGCGACCAAAGTGTCGTCCTGCTCGTACTCGTGAACCCGGTTGCGCCCGCGGTCCTTGGCCACGTAGCAGGCGGCGTCGGCGGCGGAGAGGACATGGGCCAAGTCGCCGCTCTCGTCGTTTAAGGGGACGAGGCCGATGCTCACCCCGACCTCGAAGATCTGGTCGCGGAAGGAGAAGCGGAACTCGCGCACGGTCCGCCGCATCTCCTCGGCGATCTGCCGCGCCTGGCCGAGCGGGCAGTCTTCCAGGAGGACGCCGAACTCATCTCCCCCCAGCCGGGCCAGAATGTCGCTCCGCCGCACCCGGGCGCGGAGGATGGCGGTCACCTGCTTCAGCAACTCGTCCCCCTGGAGGTGGCCGCAGGTGTCGTTGACCACCTTGAACTCGTCCAGGTCGAGATAGAGGAGGACGTGCTGGCGTTTCTCGGAGCGGGCGCTCCGTATGGCCCGCTTCAGGCGGATCTCGAACTCGCGCCGGTTGATGAGCCCGGTCAAGGCGTCGTGGCTCGCGAGGTAGATCATCTCGCGCTCCATGCCGCGGAGCTGAGTGACGTCCTTGAAGACGAGGACGGCGCCGATCAGCTCGCCCTTCCGGTCGCGGATGGGCGCCGCCGAATCGCGGACGGCGAACTCCCGGCCGTCCAGGCCCACGAGGAGGGCGTGCCCGGGAGACTCGACGATCTCCCCCGCTTCCAGGCAGCGCTGCACGGGGTCGGGGAGCGGCCGGCGGGTCACCTCGTCGACGATCCGGAAGACCTCGGAGACCGGCACCCCCAGGGCGCGCTCGGAGGGCCAGCCGGTCAGCCGCTCGGCCACCGGGTTGATGTAGTCGATCCGGCCCGCGGCATCGCCGCGGATCACCCCGTCGCCGATCGAGGCGAGGGTGACCTGGGCGCGCTCCTTCTCGCGGTGGAGCGCCTCCTCGGAGTGCTTGCGCTCGGTGATGTCCAAGGCGAGGCCGATGCAGCCGGCAATCCGCCCCTGGGCATCGTAGAGAGGCTCGACCTGGGACTGGTAGAGCCGCCCCTCCCAGTCGTGCTCGAAGGCGATCGACTCGCCGGCGAGCGCCAGGAGGTGGGCGCGGAAGACGGGGAACTCGGGGTCGCGGGTTCCGAAGTAGTCGTAGAGGGTGGCGGCGATCGGAGACAGGGGAGCCGGGGGAGCCGCGCCGGGACCCTTGCGCGCCACGGTGACGAGCGAGCCCGGGCCGGAGAGGAAGCGCAGCTCGCGGTCGGTGGTCCAGACCAGGGCGGCCATCGACTCGGGCAGCCGCCGGAGCGGGGCCGCTCCCGCCGCGGTATCGTCGCCGGTGTCCTGCTCCTCGGGGACGGAGAGCCGCCCGGGGGTCACTTTCGCTCCATCGTTCATCTCCGAGAGAGCGTCCAATTTGGCCAACTGAATCATGGTTTCGACAGTCAAAGGGGACAGAAGCAAGATCCGGGCCCATGGCTCGCGCCCTGGCCGGAGATCTTCCCTGCCCGCTTAGCTGACAGTAGGCGTGCAACTTCGGGCTGAATAGATTGTAAATAGGTTATGTGAGCGGCTCGGGGGCGGCGATCCAGTAGCCCTGGGCGTAGTCGACCCCGATCGCGCACAGCGCTTCGAGCGCGGCGCGGTCCTCGACCCCTTCGGCGATGGTGCGGATGCCCATGACGTGGCCGACCTGGTGGATCGACTCGACGATGGCGCGCTGGACCGAGTCGCCCACCATGTTGCGCACGAACTCGCCGTCGATCTTCAAGTAGTCCACCCGCAGGTTCTTCAAGTAGGCGAAGGAGGAGAGGCCGCTGCCGAAGTCGTCGAGCACGAAGCAGGCGCCGCGCGCCTTCAAGACGCTGATGAAGCGCTTGGCCCGCGCCAGGTTGGCCACGGCGGCGGTCTCGGTGATCTCGAAACAGAGGCGCTCGGGCGGCACGCCGCTCGCCTTCATCTCGGCCAGGACGTAGTCGAGGAAGTCGCCCTCGCCGATCGACTGCCCCGAGAGGTTGATGGCGAAGCAGGTGCCGGGGGTGTCGCTCGCGAGGGTGCTCCGGGTGAGGACCTCGAAGGCGGTGTGGACGACCCAGCGGTCGATCGAGGGGATCAGGTGATAGCGCTCGGCCGCCGGGATGAAGGCGGCGGGGGTCGCGATCCTCCCCTGCTCGTCGACCATGCGGATGAAGATCTCGCAGAGCGGGGCGAGCGGCGGGACGCCCGGGTCGCGGCCGAGCGGCTGGATGGGCTGGCGGTAGAGGCGGAAGCGCTCCTCGTCGAAGGCCTTGTGGATGCGGTGGATCCAGTCCATGGCGCCGTAGCGCTCGGTGACCAGGGTGTCGTCCAACTGGTACTCGTGGATGCGGTTCCGCCCCGCCTCCTTGGCGACGTAGCAGGCGGCGTCGGCGGCCGAGAGGACCTGGGCGATGTCGCCGCTCTCGAGGTCGATCATCACCGTCCCCAGGCTGACCCCGATCTCGAAGATCCGGTCCTGCCAGACGAAGCGGTTGGCGCGCACCGCCGCCCGCAGCGCCTCGCCGAGCTCCCGCGCCCGCTCGGGCGAGGTGTCTTCGAGCAGCACTCCGAACTCGTCGCCCCCCAGCCGGGCCAGGGTGTCCCCCCGGCGGAGCTGGGCGGCGAGGACCGCCGTCACCTGCTTCAAGAGCTCGTCGCCCGCCAGGTGGCCGGAGGTGTCGTTGACCAGCTTGAACTCGTCTAAGTCGAGGTAGAAGAGCGCGTGCTGGCGCTCCTCCTCGGCGGCGGTCCGCAGGCAGCGCTCCAGCCGGATCTCGAACTCCCGCCGGTTCAGGAGGCCGGTCAGGGCGTCGTGCTGCGCGAGGTAGCTCATCTCGCGCTCCATGCCGCGGAGCTCGGTGACGTCCTTGAAGACGAGCACGGTGCCGGTGATCCGCCCCTGCCGGTCGCGGATGGGGGCGACCGAGTCGCGGATGGCAAACTCCACCCCGTCCCGCCGCAGGAGGGTGGAGGAATCGGGCAGCTCGACCACCTGCCCTTCGCGCAGGCAGCGCTCGACGGGATCGAAGAGCAGCCGCATCCCGGCTTCGTCGACGAGGTCGAAGACGCGCCCGAGCGGCTGCCCGGCCGCCTCCTCGGCGCTCCAGCCGGTCAGCCGTTCGGCGACAGCGTTCAGATAGTCGACGACGCCGGCGGCGTCGGTGCGGATCACTCCGTCGCCGATCGAGGCGAGGGTCACTTGGGCGCGCTCGCGCTCCTCGGCCAGGGCGATCTCGGCGAGCTTCCTCTCGGTCACGTCGACGGCGGTGGCGAGCGCGGCGGGGGCTCCCGCCATCTCGACGATGGCGGCGTTGACGGCGAGCCACCGCTCGGCGCCGTCCCGGCGGACGATCTTGAACTCGTAGCTCGGGGGGGTGACCTCGAAGCCGGAGAGGCGGGCGCGCGCCCGCGCCTCGACGGTCGGCCGGAAGTCGGGGTGGGTCAGCTCGAAGAGCTCCATCCCCAGGAGCTCCCGGGCGGAGTAGCCGGTCAGCTCCTCACAGCCGCGGTTGACGAAGAGGAAGCGCTCGCGGTAGACGAAGATGGCGATCGAGGTGTTCTCGGCTAAGGTGCGAAACCAGGCCTCGACGTCGGAGAGCGCCGGCGGGGAGGGAGGCGGGTCCCATCCTCTCTCGCTAGGGGTCGACGGGGTCGGGCCGGAGGGGTCGGAGATGGGGGGGCTCCTCGTGACGCTTGGGATCGCGGTGGACCGGCCTCGTGACTGCCGACCATTATAGTCTCCACGGGGAGGCACGAGGTTACAGGCGCCCGAGGAGGCCATGCACAGAGCCGGAGAGGAGAGGAAGGCGTCGCCGCCCGCGGTGGTGACCGAGCCGGGGTGGGTGCCGATCGAGCCGCCGCGGCTCGAAGGGGGGAGGGGTTCGTTCGTCTCCGGCGACCCCGAGGGCGACCGCCTGCGGGTGCGCTACTTCTGGCGCGGCGGCGAGCGGCCGCTCGTCGGCCGGGCCTGGTTCGGTCCGGGGGCCGAGGGGCCGCCGGGGCACGCCCACGGCGGGAGCATGGCGGCGGTGCTCGACGAGGCTATGGGGGCCGCGGCCTGGACCGCCGGTCACAAAGTCGTCGCCGTTCAGCTCGACACCAGCTTCCGCCGTATGCTCCCCTTGGGCACGGACGCCCGGCTCGAGGCCTGGGTCGCGGAGGTCGACGGGAGGAAGGTGCGGACGGCGGGCCGCCTGCTCGACGACCAGGGGGGCCTCTTCGCGGAGGCGACGGCCATCTTCGTCACCTTGGACCCGGAGCGCTTCGGGCCGCTCCTCGATCGAGTCGCGGACCCAGGAGGACACCGATGAATCGCACCCGACGCCTGCCCCTCTACCTGGCCGCCCTCGGTATTGTCCTGCTCTTGGCCCTGCTCTCCGCCGGCCCCTCGGCCGCCGCCCCGGCCGGGGCGCGGACCGGCCGCTGGGTTCCCCTCGGACCCTGGGGCGCCACGGTCTTCGCCCTCGCGGCCGACCCCGCCGACCGACAGGTCTTCTACGCCGGGACGGACGCCGGCCTCTTCGCCACCACCGACGGCATGGCGTCCTGGCACCTCCTCACCATCCTGCCCAAGTCTTTCATCGATCCCGCGGTCCCGGCGGTCTGGGTCGATCCCACCGACTCCGCCCGGATCGTGATCGCCACCGAAGCCATGATCCTCAAGAGCGAGGACCGCGGCGTCACCTGGGTCCGGAGCACCGTCCAGACGAACCTGAACCTCCTGCCGGAGGTCGTATGCCTGACCGCCGACCCCACGGACCCGGCCGTCCTCTATGCCTGCTCCGGTGCCACCTTCGGCCAGGGGGTGTTGAAGAGCGTCGACGGCGGCGCCACCTTCCGGGCCGCGAGCCACGACCTCGACTCCGCCAACGTCACCGCCATCGCCGTCGACCCGGCCGCCCCGCGGACCCTCTACGCCGCGGTGCCGTCCGACCGCCCCTCCTCGCCGCCCGGGCCCACCGGGGTGGTCAAGAGCACGGACGGCGGGGCGACCTGGAAGGCGAGCAACGCCGGTCTCCCGCTCTCCCGGGCGGCCGTAAGGCGGGTCGTCGTCGCCGGGCCGGGGGTGCTCTATGCCATCCTCGGTTCCGGAGTCCTCCCCTCTGGAGAGGTCTGGCGGAGCCGGGACGGCGCCGCCACCTGGTCGGCTCTCCCCGCCGCTCCCCCCGCCCTCTCCCTGATCGCGGCGCCGGGCGGCATCCTCTATCTGGCGGGGCCCACGGGGGGCTTCCGCAGCCGGGACGGCGGGGCGACCTGGACGCCCACCGCTCCTCTGGGGACCTCGGCGCCCTGCCGGGATTGCCGGCCGGGTTCGGCGTGATGCTCCTGGGCGCCGGTCTGGAGAGTCCAGCCTCCGTCTACGCGGCGGCCCAGGGCGGCGTTCTCCGTTCGACGGATGGCGGACGCGGCTGGCAGCTCTCGAAGACCGGCCTCGTCACGGTCGGCGCCAGTGCCGCGGCCATCGACCGGGATTCGTCCCTCTACACTGCCGTCGCCGAGGGCGGTCCCCTCTACAAGAGCCCCGGGGGGAGCGGCGCCTTCCACCGGTTGGGCGCCGACGTCTGGTTGCCCACCCCCGACCCGGCCGATCCGGCGCGGCTCTTCGGCGTCCTCCCCACGGGGGGGCGTCTCGGCCGGAGCCTCGACGGCGGCGCCACCTGGCAGCGGGTCCTCCTGCCTGCCGCCTGCGTCGTCCTGCAGACGATCGCCGTCGCACCCTCCGATCCGCGGGTGGTCTATGCCGGCGGCGTGCCGATCCCCGGGCCGGGGAACGGCCACGACCCCGCTCCCGCCTGTGTCGCCAGGTGCCAGGCGTTTCGCAGCCTCGACGGGGGCGACAGCTGGAGCTGCCTGCCGCTCGACGTCGTCAACGGTTTCGTCGTCGACCCGGCGCGTCCCTTGACCGTCTACGCCCTGGGGGCGGGGAGCGGCTCCGTGTCGCTCCCGCTCGCGAGGAGCACCGATGGCGGCCTGACCTGGAAGGACCTCGGCCCTGCTCTGGTGAGCGCGTCGGGCGTCGGGGACCTCCAGATCAGCACCCTGGCGATCGCTCCCACCCAGCCGGAGCGGCTCTACGCGATCCTCGACCTCTTCGGCCACCCCCGGCTCTTCACCAGCGCCGACGGCGGCCGCTCCTGGAGCCGCTCCCCGGCCGAAGTGCCTTCGCTCACCGGCAACACCGTCTCGGTCCACTCGCTGGTCCTCGATCCGCGGTCGCCGGTCGTCCTCTACGTCGGGCTCCTCTTCGGCGGCATCCTGCGGACCGACGACCTCGGCGCCACCTGGACCGGCCTCACCAACGGCCTGGTGCCGGGGCACACCGACGGCAGCCTGCTGATCGACCCGCGCGACCCCGATGTCCTCTACGCCGGCAGCAACGACCACGGCGTCTTCCGGATTCGGGTGCGGCGCTAGGAGGCGGAGCTCGTGACCGTGAACAGGGTAATCGTCCTCGCGACAGACAGATTGAGCATCCGTAGGCTCTCGGTGGCTGACGCCGAGATCATGCTCCGAATCCTCAACGAGCCTTCCTTTCTGCAAAACATCGGCGACAAGGGGGTGCGGACGATCGCGGATGCCCGTGCCTATATTCTGGATGGTCCGATTGCGAGCTATGAAAGGTTGGGCTTCGGGATGTGGTTGGTCGAGATGAAAGACTCCGGTGTTCCCATCGGGATCTGCGGCCTGCTGAAGCGGGATGCCCTGGAGGACGTCGACATCGGCTATGCACTGCTCCCGGAGTTCTGGGCCAAGGGATACGCGCTGGAAGCGGTGTCCGCCGTCCTCTCCTACGCCCGGGACATGCTCGGTCTCACGCGAGTCGTGGCGATCACGAACGTGGACAATCAAAGCTCGATCCGTCTACTGGAAAAGCTCGGCTTTACGTACGAGAAGATGGTGCGCTTGTCCGCGGGCGCTCCCGAGATCAACCTTTTCGGCTTCGATCTCGCTTCGCGTTGAGGTGCTGCTACCGCACCGCCGGGGCCAAGAGACCGGGATCGAGAAGCCCCTCCCGCTCGGCCAGCCGGAAGAGGGCTTTCGTACCTCCCTTGAAGTGGAAGGCGCGGAAGCCGGCCGCCTGCATCCGCTCGGCGAGATGAGCGCTTTTCAGTCCCACCTCGCAGACCAGGACGTAGGTGCGGTCGCGGTCGAAGGAGGGGTAGGCGGCGAGGGCGTTCGGGAGCTCCAGGTGGAGGGCTCCCGGGTAGTGCCAGGCGAGGAAGGCGGTGCCGGCGCGGAGGTCGAGGACGGTCGCCCCGGGGGGGACGCCGTCGATCTCGACTTCGACGGGCGGCAGGGCGAGGTCCGCGGATGGCAGCGCACGGAGGTCGTGGACCGTGCGCGTCCCGACCGCCATCCTCCAGCCGCTCGGTTCGAGCTTCGCCTCGTCGCGGAGTACCGAGTCGAGGCTCGCCCGGGTGGCGGGGCGGCGGCCCTGGAGGCCGCAGTACTCGGGGACCACGGCCGCCGCGTCGTAGACCCCGATCTGGCGGGCGAGGGCGAAGATCTCCTCCTTGTTGAAGCCGAGGAGCGGCCGGAGGACGGGTAGGCGCGCCGCCTGCGAGATGACCGCCAGGTTCTGCACGGTCTGGGACGACACCTGGCCGATGGCGTCGCCGGTGACGATCCCCGCCGCCCCCCCCTGGCGGGCGATGGTCTCCGCCGCCTGGAGCATGAGGCGCTTCAAGAGGAGCTGCCAGTAGCGGGGCGAGGTCTTCTCCTGCATCTCGGCGACCACCGGCCGGAGATCGACCTCGTGCAGGCGCGGCCGGCTGCCGTAGCTCCAGCGCCGGGCGATCACCCGCATGACCTCGAGCACCCCCTGCCGGTGGGCGGCACCCCCGAGGTTGATGAAGACATATTCGAGCTGCACCCCGCGTTTCAAGAGCAGCCAGGCGGCGACCGCCGAGTCGAAGCCGCCCGAGACCAGGGCCACCGCCCGCCCCTCGACCCCGAGCGGGAGGCCGCCGTGGCCAGCGACCTTGTCGAGGAAGAAGTGGACCGTCCCCGGCTCCAGCTCGACGTGGGCGGTGACCTCGGGCGAGCCCAGGTCCACCCCCGCGGAGTACGGAAGGAGGGCGCGGCCGAGGGCGTTCTCGACGTCGTGCGAGCTGAACGGAATCCGGTCGCGGGCACCGCGGCGCGAGGCGCGGACCGCGAAGCGGCGGCCGGCCAGGTGCGGGCGAAAGAACGCCTCGCCCTGCCGCACGACGTCCGCCAGGTCGGCGAAGGGGAGGGGCGCGATCTCCGATATCGATTGCAGGCCGAAGACCCGGGAGAGTACCCCGGCTGCCGGCTCGGTACCCCCGGCATCCTCCTCGGTCTCGACGTAGAAGCGGCTCCAGTTGCGCTCCAGCCGGTGCGGGATGCCGTGCGAGGTCAGGGCGTCGGCGATGTTCTTCTCCAGCCGGCGGAGGAACCGCAGGCGGGTCTGGCGCGCCTTCGTATAGAGGTCGCCGGAGAGGCGGAGGACGAGGCGTTCGGGCACGGCGAGGGGATTCTAGTCTCTTACGGACGCAGCACCGTCACCAGCCACAACCGGGTGTCGCCCTTCAAAGGCGCGTCGAACACCCGTGCCGCCCCCACCCGGAAATCGATCGCCGGGATGCGGACGATGGGCTGGGGGTCGATCGCGAAGCGCCACTCCAAGCCGGCCAGGCGCAGCCAGTTGCCGGAATCCATGCGGTGGCGCTCGTAGAAGAGAGGGGCGGGGAGGAAGCCTAAGCGCAGCTCGGCGCGCTCGCCCAGGTAGTTCCGGCCGAGGAGGGTCCCGGCGGGCAGAGCGGGCACGGCCACCCGGCCAGCGAGGGCGGAATCCGGAAGGAGACTGGTGCCGTAGCCGCCGACCTGGACGAGATCGTAGGCCCGCGGGGTGCCGCTCGCGCGCTCGCGCCGAACCGAGAGGCGCAGGCCGTCGTCGTCGTGGCCCAGCCCCAGGGTGAGATTGCCGCCGTAGCGCCGAAAAGAGCTGCCGCTCTCGCCGTGGAAGCTCAGCCCTTCCTCCAGATACGAGAGACCGCGGCTCTGAGAGGTCCAGGAGCCGGCGTCGAGGAAGCCGAGCGTGCGATTTGCCGTCTCCCCCCCTCGCGGATCGATCGCCGTCCAGAGGCCGCCGCCGGCCAGGCGCAGGCGGGTGGGCCCAAACTGGCGATCCCACTCCGCCCGTACCTCACCTCCCCGCTGCTCGAGGTCCAAGACCCCGCTCCGGGCGGGTGTCCCCCGCAGGTGTCCTTCCTGGCGCGAGGGGAGCTCCCGGGTGTCGAAGAGCTGGAAGGCGAGAGTGACCGGCCAGCCGCGATACGCGGCGGCGGCGGTCCCGCCCCGGAAGCTGCCGGCGCTGCCGGTCCCGCCCAGGACCAGCCAGTCGAGCCGGCCCACGACATCCCCTCCCCGTACTCCCAGCTCGGCGACCGCGGAGGCGGCGGTAGCGCTGCCGGAGAGGAGAGGGAAGAGCTCCTGCCGGCCGATGCCGTAGGGGTGCCCGGGCGGCACCTCGGCGACGGCGAAGGGGGTGGGCGGCGGGGGTGCCGGTGGGCGGACGGCGGGCGCCAGCTCGCCGGCCGGAAGGGCCGGGAGGGTGGCGATCTCCGGAGTCGGGGAAGAGATGCCGCCGAGGTCGAGGCGCCGGAGGTCGAGGCCGTCGGCCTGCATCCCGAGGTAGAAGAGGGCCTTGCCGTCCGGGGTGGGGGCGGGAGCGAGGGCCGCCCCCGGGGTGCGGGTCAGGGGGATGGGAGGGCCGGCCGGATCGAGGGGGAAGGCCCAGACGTCGACGAAGCCGCCGCTCCCGACCGTGGCATAGACGGTTTTGCCGTCGCCACTCCAGGCGGGCGAGGAGACGGTGGCGCCCGGGGGCGAGGCGAGATCGCTCTCGGCGCCGCTCGTCAAGTCGCGGACGGCGAGCCGCCAGTCGCCGCCGTTTTGGGTGGAATGCCGGGCGTAGACCGCGCGCCGGCCGTCGGGGGAGACCCGCGGCTGGTCGTAGACGATGTCGACCGTGGGCTCGGTCACCGCCTGGACCGCGCCGTCTCTCAAATCCACCCGTACCACCTGGGAGAGGCCGTCGCGGTTGCGGAGAGCGAGGGCCCAGGTGCCGTCCGGCCCCGGATCGGGCTCGCGCAGGTCGGCCTTCCGGGTCAGCCGCTCGACCCGGCTGGAGGCGATCTCCCAGCGGAAGAGGTCGGGGTGGAGGAAGCCCCGGCCATCCGGCTCGAAGCGGACGAAGAGGATCGACTTCCCGTCGGGCAGGAAGCGCGGCATGGTGGGAGAGATGCCGTCGCTC
>JAXDLD010000282.1:0-10209 GCA_034666805.1 Acidobacteriota bacterium | reverse complement strand
GTGGCGGGGACGCCGGGGACGCCGGAGACCGCCGGCTCGACCGTTTCTGCCTTCAGGAGACTCAAGAGACGGCCTCGCGGGTCGGAGCCTGCGCTCGTCTGGAAGCGCTCGCGGACCGGGCCGGCTCGGCTCTCCGTGCCGCGCGGGCCAGCCGCCGGCCGCGGAGCGAGAGGACGAGGCTGGTGGCGAGGAGCGATGCCCCGGTCGCGACGTGGACCGTGTTGGGCAGGACCGCCTTGCGGGTCAGCACGACCAGGGCCCCGAGGGTGATCTGGAGGGCGACCAGGCCGACCATCCCGAGGGCGGGGAGGGCCAGGGTGCGCTCCGCCCGGAAGCGGGAGAGCACCCGCGACGCCGTCCAGAGGACAAGGACGGCGACTGTCAAGGCGCCCAGGCGATGGGCATAGTGGATGCCGATCTTGAAGTCGAAGTGGGGCGGCACCAGGCGGCCGAAGGCGAGCGGGAAGTCGGGGATGGCGAGGCCCGCGCCGTTGTGGCGCATGACCGCGCCCAAGAGGATCTGGACGTAGATCATGGCCGTAGTCGCCGTCGCCAGCGTGGCCACTCCCCCGACCTCCGAGGAAATCGCGCCCTCTGGCGCGGCCCAGAAGCTCCGGGCGGTGACCACGGCTATCGACGTCATCAGGCAGAGGAACAGCTCGGCCAGTCCCGCGTGGGCGATCGAGACCGCCGGAGGCAGGAAGAGGAGGACGGTGACCCCCCCGAGGACCGCCTGGGCGAGGACCGCGCCCACCGCCGACCAGCCCAGCCGCCGCACCCAGGCCCGCTGCTCTCCCCGCTGAAGCAGGATAGCGAGGAGGACGGTGAGCAGGGCAATTGTGCCGGCGAACATGCGATGGCCGTGCTCGGCGCGCACGGTGTCGATCCGCCACCAGTGGGGCGGGCTGAGGGAGCCGTAGGAGAGCGGCCAGTCGGGGACCGAGAGCCCCGCCTCCTTGCTCTTGACGAGCGCCCCCGCCGCGATCAGGAAGACCACCAGGCAGGCGAGGACCGTCGCGAAGCGATGGATCGCGGCCGAGACGGGGGCGGCGGGCTCGACGCCTAGGCGCGAGAGGTCTAGGGGGTTTCGTTGCTGCGTCATACGTGTGTGGTTGGTGACGAACGAGGCTGCTTCGGCGGCCGGCCTCAAGTCTACCGCGAAGAGCGGGGGGATTGCACCCCGGGGGGCAGTCGGCGAGAGTCTGGCTACGGCGGGCGCTCGCCGGCTAGTGCACGTCCGGCGCGCCACCGCGCTGCGGCTTTAGGCGCAGCGACAGGGCCTCTGATCCAGAGCCTGGGACGAGCGAGAAGTCGAACCAGTTGGCGGGGGTTCTCGCCAGCCGAAGCCCGAACCTCCCCCGAAGGACGAGGCTGTCTTCAGCCGCTTCCGGTTTCTCGTCCTGCCAAGGGGCGTTGATGAAGGCCAAGCCAAGACGCCCGACCAGGCGGGAGCCGATCTCGTGGATCAACCCGCGCGAGATATGCCATTCGATCCCATAGCAACTCGCGTCCTCGCCACCCCCGGGTAGCGCGAACTTGTTGAGGAACCACTTCGTCTCCGCTCTTTCGGGGGGAACGAGGTCCGAGACCAAGGACCCCACCATACCCACGACCGGCACGTTGAGACCGTCGGCGACCTTCCCAATGCCACTTGCAAGTGCCTTGGTCCAGTGCAGAAGACCCGGAGCGTAAGGGATATTCCGGGTCGGCGGCAGGTACTCGAGCGTGGCGAAGATCTCCCTGGAGATGAAGGGGGACCGCCCCGGTAGGACCATGACTTGCACGAGAACGGCATCGTCTTCTTGCAGCTTCTCGATCCATTCCAACTCGTAGCCAGTGAGCCCGACGTTCCACGCATACTCGTGGAGATACGTAGAGGCAGGCTTGCCCTCCTCCGGCGGATCTTGCGCGAGAGCGAGCGGTCGTGTCTCACCGAAAATCTCCATGCTTCCATGGGCGATTGCTTTTTGTCCTCGGCCTGGAGACCTCTGCCACTCCTCGTCCGTCTCTGTATGTCGGGGGAAAATATCTCCTTCGAAATGAACTCTCTTGAACGACATGGCATTCTCCTCGAAGCGAAATCGCTCCTACTTTAATCAACCAACGATCTTGCGAATCCGCTGCCAAGGCAAAAGCCCCCGTGACCGAACGGCCGCGGGGGCTTTAAGCGTGCTTAAGTAAGAAGGGACCTTACGACTTCGGCTTGAAGTCGAAGTTGGCCGTCACCGGCGCGCCGGCGGCGACCGTGATGTCCTGGTCCTGGGTTCCCAGCTCCTCGTGCCAGGCCTCCAGCGTGTACTTGCCCGGCGGGAGGTTCGGGATGGTGAAGCTGCCGTCCTCCTTGGTCACCGCGAAGAACGGGTGATCGAGGACGCCGATGTAGGAGCTCATCCAGGGGTGGACGTCGCACTTGAAGTGGACCATCACCTCGGGCTTGGTGAAGGTCTTCTCGAACTGCATGTTCTGGAACGGCTGGCCCTGGTTGAACTCCTGGTTGGTCTTCGGCAGGGCGTGGATGTTGTGCAGCGTCGGGTCGCTGTTCTTGATCACCAGCGCCTGGCCGACCTGCATGCCCTGGATGTGCGGGTGATAGAGGCAGCCCTGCTGGTTGATCTCCGCCTTGGCGGGCGGGGCCGGGTAGGTCGCACCGGCCGGCAAGCCGCTCTTCACGTAGACGAAGACGTTCGCGAGCTTGCCGTTGGCGGCCACGATCTTGCCCGTCGTCACCGGCTCCTTGTGCAGGCCGGCGCAGACCGGGTCGGCGCTCATGGCGATCGGCGTGTCCGTGCTGGTGCCGGCGAAGGTCGCGGAGCCGGTGACCGAGCCGGCCGGGCCGGAGGCGGCCGGAGCCGCGGCGGGCGCGCTGCCGGCGGCCGGGGCGGCCGGGGCCGAGGCGGTGTCGCCGGCCGGAGCGGCCTCCTTGTTGCCGCCGCCGCAGGCGACGAAGAGCGCCAGCGCGCAGAGGGCGAGAAGCACCAACAGCTTATTCCTGCTCATACGAGAAAACCTCCTTGGGGTCGTTCGAAAGGGTGTCACGGATGGATCGGCCGGAAGGCCGGCGGCGCCATTATGACATAGCGCGCGGCCGGGCCTTCCAGAACAGACTTGCAAGGCTTCAGCGCCCCCCTGCCGCTCCGGCGGCCGCCGCCCGCTCGGACTTTGCCACCTTCGCGGTCTTCGCGGTCCGGGCCGGCTTGGCCGCGCCCGGAGCGGTCGCCACGGCGGCGGCGGGCCGAGCGCCGCCGGAGAGGCTCCAGATCTGGTCGCGGAGAGCCGTCGTCACCTTGTCGACGTCGGCGAGGAACGCTTTCAGCTCGGCGTCCGAGCTGAACTGCTTCATCATCTCGGCCTTCTGAGCCGCGAAAGCTGGCGAGTCGATGGCCGCCGCGACCGGCGACTCGTACTTGCCGGGCGTGGTCTCGGGGAAGTTCGACGGCATGCGGGTGCCCGGAATCCACTTCTGCGGGTCCTTGACCCATGAGGGCACCCAGTCGTAGCGCAGACGATCGTGGGCCAGGAGCAGCGAGGGGGCGAGGTCGGGGGTCATCCCCGTCGCCTTCGCGGCCTCGGCACCGGCCGGGTGGCACTTCGCGCACTGGAAGAGGTTGAAGACCACCTTGCCCACCGCCAGGCTCTTGGGGTCAGCCCCCGGGAACGGCGAGAGGAACGGCTGGCGCTCCTCGCGGGCCGCGAAGTAGCCGAGGACCGTGTTGGCCTGGCTGTCGGTGAAGCCGAAGGTGGGCATCCGCACCGTCAGCCAGGGCCGCATCTTCACCCGGCTGGGGTCGTGCAGGTAGTTGAACAGCCAGTCGGACTGCACCCGAGCCCCCTCCGCGGCGAGATTGGGCGGCAGCATGACCGGCTCGGTGATCACCCCCTTGATGGCGTGACCGTTGCCCTCGATCAGGTGGCAGCCCTGGCAGTTGAAGTTGGTGATCAGCTTCCTACCCTCGGCGAGCGCCGCCGTCCGCGGATCGTTGCCGGCCCGGTGCGAGGCCTCGACCGACTCCTTGGTGAAGCCGACGACGTTGGTCAAGACCGCCTGCGCCTCCTCCTCGGACATGCCGAAATTGGGCATCTTCAAGAGGTCGTTGTAGTCCTTGACCGTCTCCTTCCCCTTGTCGAAGATGCGTGGCCGCAGGAGCTTGGCGTGAATCCAGTCGTGCCGGGTGTCGGGGATCTCGACGTGGCCGAAATCGAGCTGGTGGAGCGGCTTCGAGCCTTCGGCCGTCAATTCGGTGCCGATCGGCTTGACGTTGTCGAAGCCCTTGATGTTGTGGCAGCTGTAGCAGCCGTACTTGGTGATCGTCTGCTGGCCCAGGTAGACGTTCCGCTCCGCCTCCGGCATGGTGGCGAGCTTCCGCTTGCTGGCGTCGATCGTCAGGTTGGCCTGGAGATAGCTCAGGGTCAGCTCGTCCCGCAGCTTGGGGTCGGGCGCCGGAGGTTGGACGTTCTCATAGCGCGGGTCGCGGCTCGACAGCAGGAAGGCCGTCAGGTCCGCCGCCTCCTGGTCGGAGAGGCGGAGCGACGGCATCGCCGTCTCCGGCCAGTACTGCTTGGGGTTCTTGAGCCAGGCGTAGAGCCAGGCCGGCGACACCTTGCTCCCCGTGCGGATGAGGTTCGGCCCGTGCAGGCGGTTGACCGTCGCCAGGAACTGGGTGCGGGTGACGCCATCCTGCCGGATGTGGCAGCCGGCGCAGCCGACCCCGTTGAAGAGCTTCTCGCCCTCTTGCGGGTTGCCCGCCGGGACCGCCCCGGTGTAGGGGGTCTGGTCGGAGTTGGCCCAGAGGTAGGAGACGATCGCCGAGATCTCCGTCTCCTGGCGCCGCTTGTTGACCTCGCCCTTGATGTTCTCCTGGAAGAAGAAGTGGGGCATGAAGGTCGTCGGGTGGAAGTCGCGCGGGGCGGTGATCCACTTGTAGGCCCAGCCCGGGTTCGTCTTGGTGGCGATGCGGGTCAGGTCCGGGCCGGGCTTGCGCAAGTTCGCGTAGGCCGGCAGGTCGATCAGGTGGCAGGCGTTGCAGCCCATGTGGGAGAGCAGGAAGCGGCCGGACTCCTGGGTCGTCGCCTTGGGGGTCCAGACGTTCGAGGCGTGACAGGTGACGCAGCCGGACTCGCTCATGCCGGCCGGCATGATTGGGTTCTCGAGATAGGGCTGGCGCTGCCACTCCAGGCGCCGCTTCCAGTCCTTCTCCTGCGCCGCGTTCTTCGGGCTGTGGCCGGCGCGCGAGAAGTCGGTCGCGCGATCGAGGCCGCCGTGGCAGGGGGTGCAGCCGAACTTGGTGAAGGGGTGGGGCGAGCCGTCGCCCACGAACGTCTCGAGGTTCGGGTGGGTGCGGAACGGCTCCTTCCACTCCGGACCGTCGAAGCCGGGCCGGTTGGCCGCCACGTGGCAGGTCATGCAACGGTCGACCCGGCTGATGGTCGTGAAGTTCATGTTGAGATTGAGGCCGGGGAGGACCACCTGCTGCACGTGCAGGCTCGGCTGGATGAAGTCCATGAGCGGCGCGTTCAACACCAGGTAGTCGAGCCCCTTGCCGAGAACGGAGGCCCGCTTCTCGACCGCGGTCAGGCCCCCCTGAAGGTCGTCGAGCTTCTTCTGCGCCTCGGTGATCGACTTCCTCTTTTCGGCGAGCTCGGCCTCCGCCGCGTCGCGCTGGGTCTCGAAGCTCTCCCGCTTCGCCAACGCCGCGGCGAGATTGGCCTTGAGCTTCTCGACCTCCTTACCCGTCGCCGCCGCATCGGACGCGTGAGTCTGGATGGCCCGGTCGTACTCGAAGCGGTGGGCGTCGAGGAGCGACTTGGCCTTCTTCCACTCCGAGTCGGCCTTGGCGCGCTCGGATTTCAGGTGCTCGACCTTCTTTTCGAGATCGGCGACGCCCGTGTTGTGCTGGTCGAGATTGGCCTGGGCCGCCTGGACGTCCTTCTGGAGCTGGGCGACCTGCTGCTCGTTGATCTTCTTCTTCTCCGCCTCCTCGTCCTTGGCGAGCTTCTGCCGCTCCAGGGTGCGGAACTCCGCCTGGTAGCGCTTCCAGGGCTGCGCGTAGTCCGCGAAGACCATCCACAGGGTGACCGCCAGGAGCAGCAGCGAGCTTACGGCGAACACCATGTTCATACGCCCGAAGTTGTAATGCCGGTCCGGGCGCTTCTCCGGCAGAGATCTCGGAGGGGTCGGAGATTTCGGGGGAGGAGGAGTTGGAGGGGTCATACGTTTAAGAAGTACTCCTGGATATGAATGAAATACTTCAAGTTGAACAGCCAGCGGCAGTACATCTTGATGGGGAGGAGCATCATGACGAGGAAGAGCGCGATGCCGACGTAGAAGCGCGTCGGCCCCATTTTTTCGTAGTAGGGCCGCATGCGCTTCCACTTCGCGAGGAGGAACGGCAGGACGAAGAAGTAGGCCCCGATCAGAAGGATCCCGGGCAGCTCACGGACGAACCAGTTGCCGGGCAGGCCGCTCCTCAGGAGCTTGATCCAGAAGTACTCCGAGAGGTCGACGTTGACCAGCGGGTCGACCTTGGTGATATCCCAGAACTCGTAGGGGCCGAAGAAGTTCCAGTTGGGGCCGCGAAGGAAGGTGCCGATGACGATCATCTGGCTCCAGAGGACGAGCCAGCCGAAGAGGAAGATCGTGATCTCGACCCGGCGCTCGCGGAACGTGAAGTAGCCGTTCCCCTTCGGGCTGGTGTCGATGTAGGGGATCGCCATCAGGCCGACGATGATCAAGCCCGGCAGCAGCACGCCCGCGAGCCAGGGGTCGAAGTAGACGAGCATCTCCTGGAGGCCGAGGAAGTACCAGGGCGCCTTCGACGGGTTGGGGGCGAGGGCCGGGTTCGCCGGGTCCTCGAGCGGGGCTTTCAAGACGATCGACCAGACGACCAGGGCGACCGTCAGGATGACCATGAAGATGAACTCGGAGAAGACGAGGTCCGGCCAGGTGAAGATCTTGTCCTCGACCTCGGTCTTCTCGAAGGTCGGCTCGCCGCGGGCGATCAGGTCGTCGTTGCGCTTCGCCTTGCTCATCGAGAGCCAGACGAAGAAGCCGACCAGGAAGACCATCATGACGATCGGCACGTTGTCCGGCTTGGCGACGATCGACCGGAAGTTGGGGTCGAAGAGCGAAGCGACGAGGAACGCCGTGCCGACGGCCAGGAGGGTCAGGCCCCCCTTCTTCGTCCACAGCCACTTCGAGCGCAGCATGAGGAAGAAGGCGACGATCACCAGGGTGAACGAGTACCACGGCTGCGACAGCCAGTCGATGAACCGCTTGATGGCCTCCATGCCCAAGCCCTCCTAGACCGGTCCCGAGATGCCGCCGTCCTTGCGCACGCGCCAGAAGTGGACGGCGATCAGGAAGGCGGCGACGAGCGGAATGCCCACGCAGTGGAGGACGTAGAAACGGATGAGAGTGGCGTTGCCGATGGTCCGCCCGCCGATCAAGGCGAACCTAGCGTCGCTCCCGGCATGGATCAGCCGTTGCCCCCCTAGTTTCAGGAAGGCGGCACCCGGTCCCTCGTTGCCTAACAGCGGCGTCGCACGGGCCATGTTCGAGCCCACGGTGATGGCCCAGATGGCGAGCTGGTCCCAGGGCAGGAGATAGCCGGTGAACGAGAGGAGCAGGGTGAGCACGAGGAGGATCACCCCGACGTTCCAGTTGAACTCGCGCGGCGGCTTGTAGGACCCGGTCATGAAGACCCGGAACATGTGCAGCCAGACCGAGATCACCATGGCGTGGGCGCCCCAGCGGTGGAGCTCGCGCATGATACCGAAGGCCGCGGCCTCACGGAGGTCGATGATGTCGACGAAGGCGTACTCGACGGTCGGCCGGTAGTAGAACATCAAGAGCAGGCCGGTGATCGTCTCGACCAGGAAGAGGAAGAAGGCCGTGCCCCCCATGCACCAGGTGTAGCTCATCCGGATGCCGGACTTCTTCACCTTGATGGGGTGGAGGTGGAGGACCACGTTGCCGAGCATGGCAAGGGCCCGCTTGCGGTTGTCCGTCGGAATGCCCACCCGGAAGATGGACTTCCACACCTGTGTCTTGGTGATGCTCTTCTGGAGGTTGCCGATCATGAGGCCTCTTTATTTAGAGTCAATCGGAGGATCAATCCGGAATCAGCCTGGAATGAAGGAGCTGGGGTCTTCCCACTGGCCGAGCTCCCACTGGAACTTCTGCCCCTTGTCGACGACAATGCGGCCGTCGTCGGGGCTGACGAAGATCTTCGCCCGCTCGAGCGGACGGGGGGTGGGGCCCTCGAAGTTGATGCCGGTCCGGTAGTAGCCGCTGCCGTGGCACGGGCACTTGAACTTGTTCTGCGCCGCGAGCCAGGCCGGCGGGCAGCCGAGGTGGGTGCAGATGGCGATCAAGGCGAAGATCCTGCCGCCGTCGTGGACGATCCAGACCCCATGCTCGTCGACCAGCCGGGTATCGACGACGCCGGCCGGATACTCCTCGGGCTTGCTGGCCTTGAACATGGTGGGCGGCTCGAACAGCACGTTGGGGAACATGAAGCGCCCCCAGGTCGTGACGCAGCCGCCGATGGCGGCCGTAAAGCCGACCCAGGCGACCGCCGCCCAGGAGAAGAAGCCGCGGCGGCTGACGCCGTCGGCCGGAACCGCCGGAACGGCCGGCTTGGCCGCGGCGGGCCGGGCCGCCGCGGCCGCCCCGACGGGCGGCGCCGGCCGCGCGCCGGTGGCCGCCGCGGCGGGCGTTCCGGTCGCGGCGGCGGCAGCGGCCACGGCGGCCGGAGCCGCGGGAGCCTTTGCGGGAGGCGCCGCCGGAGTGCTCGGCTGGGGCGCGTTGGTGCCCCCGGCTATCGCGGGCGTGGCGGGCGCGGCCGGCGTGGCGCTCTCGGCAGGCATGGGGTTACGGGCCGGAGCCGTTGGCGCCGTGCCCGGAGTTTCTGATGCGGGGCTGTCCTTTGTTTCCTCAGCCATTCAAGGGCCCTTTCGAGGGTGCAGTCACTTCTGGCTCTGTCTTTGGTGGGGCCCTTTCTAACGGAACGGGGAAGGGGTGTCAAGGGTTGGGCCGGCCCGGCGGGTCCGCTCCGGCTTCCTCGGGCGGACACTCGACAGGCACCCCGTCTGTTCGTAAAAAGTCAAGGATGCAGCGAGGATGAAATGCTTTGCCCGTCTTTCTCACTGGAGGGTAGGCGCGGCATTTGCACTCTACCCTGATCATGGACGAGAAAACCGAGCGGCGGAACCATCCCAGGCGGCAGGTCGCCGGCGTGGGCGGGTTCCTGCGGGTGAAGACGGAGGCGGAGGTCCTGAACCTGAGCCTGACCGGCGTGGCGGTCGCCACGGCGAGCCATCTGGCCATGGGTGAGACCTACCGGGTCCTCCTCCGCCAGGGGGCCCGGCGGCTCGAGCTCGGGGCCACGGTCGCCCGCAGCACGCTCCGCGCGTCGCGGGCCGGCCAGCCGATCTACGAGATGGGGCTCGAGTTCCTGGAGGTGCTCTCTGAACGGGGTCAGGAGATGGCCCGTTTCCTCGCCGAGCATGCCGAGCCCGAGATGGGCGGCCGGCTCTCGGAACGCTTCCTGCCCCCGCCGGGAACGTTGGCGGAGATCGAGCGGGAAGAGGCGTTCGACCTGCGCTCGATCAGCCCGTCGGGGCTCGCGATCGAGACCGCGGCCGACCTCGAGCCCGGCCGGGAGGTGGCCCTGGAGGTCCGCATGGAGCGACCCGGCATGGGCTTCGCAGTCGCCGGGCGGGTGGTCTACCGCCTGCCGGTCACCCCGGGGCGCTTCCGCCTCGGCATCGAGTCCGCCCCCCTCGCCGCCGCCCCGGCCCTGTACCCCCAACTCTCCACCCGGACCCGGCCGCGGGTCCGGAGCGCGCGCCGGAGGGTGAGCGACACGACGTCGAAGGACCAGCAGAGGCCGTAGGCGTCGGACGCGTCACGAGTGCCGGCGGACGGGCGTGCGGCTGGGCGCTGGCTTCCTACGCGGCGCGGGGCGCTCGGCTAGCCGGCCCGTTACGTACTTGTGCAGAACGCTGGCGATCAGCGTCTGGTACGGAACGCCTTCTTCGAGTGCCCTGACCTGGATGTCGCTCAGGTCGCCAGACGACAGGCGGATGTTGACCCGCCGATCCTTGATGGCAGTGGCTCGGGCAGCCATCTTGAACCTGGCGAGCTCCTCCTTGGTGGCAACTGAGTTGAGCTCCCCCTTCTCGAAGGCGTTAAGAACTTCCTCTTCGTAG
>JAXDLD010000281.1:0-21495 GCA_034666805.1 Acidobacteriota bacterium | reverse complement strand
CGCCGCCATCGCCGCCGTCGCCCTCCCCCGGATCGACCTCGCCGGGCTGCCCGGGCCCGCCCGGGAGGGCGAAGCCGGGCGCCTCGCCCGGGCTGAGGCGGCGCGGCCGTTCGACCTCGGGCGCGGCCCCCTGCTGCGGGCGACCCTCCTCCGGCTCGCGGCCGGCGAGCACCAGGCCCTCCTCTCGCTCCACCACATCGTGGCGGACGGCTGGTCGGTCGGCGTGCTGGTCCGGGAGATCGCGGCGCTCTACGAGGCCGCCGTGGCGGGGAGACCCGCGGCCCTCCCCGAGCTGCCGGTCCAGTACGCCGACTTCGCGGCCTGGCAGCGCGAGTGGCTCTCGGGAGAGGTCCTGGAGCGGGAGATCGGCTACTGGCGGCAGGCGCTCGCCGGCCTCGCCCCCCTCGACCTCCCCGCCGATCGCCCCCGGCCGTCCGTCGCCAGCGGGCGCGGTGGGCTCCACCGGTTCGCCCTGCCGGCGGCGCTCGCTGCCGGCCTCGTCCGCCGGGCTCGCGAGGAGGGGGCGACCCTCTTCATGGTCCTCCTCGCGGGGTTCGCGGCCCTCCTCGCCCGGATCACGGGCCGGGAGGACCTGGCGGTCGGCTCTCCCATCGCCAACCGCACCCGCCACGAGATCGAGGGTCTGATCGGCTTCTTCGTCAACACCCTGGTCCTGCGGGCGGATCTCGCGGGCGACCCCGGCATGGGCGAGCTGGTGCGCCGGCTGCGGGAGGTCTGCCTCGCCGCCTACGCCCACCAGGACCTGCCCTTCGAAAAGGTGGTCGAGGCCCTGGCGCCGGAGCGGGAGGCGGGGAGGACGCCCCTCTTCCAGGTCGTGCTCGCCCTGCAGAACGCCCCGGCCGGGACCCTGGCCCTCCCCGGCCTCACCCTCGAGATGATGGAGATCGACGGCGGGACGGCGAAGTTCGACCTCACCCTGAACCTCGAGGAGACCGCGGCGGGGCTCGCCGGCACCTTCGAGTACAGCCGCGACCTCTTCGAGCCACCGACGATCGCGCGGCTTTCCGGGCACCTCACGAACCTCCTCGCGGCGGTCGCCGGCGCTTCCACCCCGGTCTGTCTTTCGGAGCTGCCGCTCTTGAGCCCAGCCGAGCGGGCGCAGCTCTTCTTCGAATGGAACGCCACCGCCACGGGCTACGATCGGGAGAGCACGGTCCCCGGCCTCGTGGCCGCCCAGGTCCGGCGCGCCCCCCATGCGGTGGCGGTGGCGGGCGACGAGGGGAGCCTGACCTACGGCGAGCTGGCCCGCCGCGCCGGCCGGCTGGCGGCTCTCCTCCAGGGTGCCGGGGTCGGGCCGGAGGCGCCGGTCGCCCTCTGCGCCGGGCGCTCGGCCGAGCTGGTCCTCGGGGCCCTCGCGGTGCTCCAGGCGGGCGGCTCCTACGTGCCGCTCGATCCCGCCTACCCGCGGGAGCGCCTGGCCTTCCTCCTGGCGGACCTCGGGCAGCCGCTCGTGCTTTCCCGGCGGATCGACCTCCCCCGGCTGCCGGAGGGGGTCTCGCCGTTGCTCCTGGACGGGGACGCGAACGGAGGGCCGCCGGCCCCGTTCGCCGGACCTCCACCTGGGCCGGGCGGGCGCGCCTACGTCATCTATACCTCCGGCTCGACCGGCCGCCCCAAGGGGGTCGAGGTCGAGCACGGGAGCCTCGCCAACTTAGTCGCCTGGCATCTCCGGACCTACGGCCTGGGGCCGGACGACCGGGCGACCCTGGTGGCGGGACCGGCCTTCGACGCTTCGGTGTGGGAGATCTGGCCGGTCCTCGCCGCCGGGGCGAGCCTCGCGATCCCGGGCGAGGAGGTGCGCGCCGCCCCCGACCGGCTGGCCCGCTGGCTGGCCGAGCGGGAGATCACCGTCAGCTTCCTGCCCACCCCGCTCGCGGAGGCGGTGCTCGGCGAGCCGGCGCTCGGCGAGCTGGCGACCGCGGCGCCGGAGAGCGGAGCCCTGCGGGCGCTCCTCACCGGGGGGGACCGCCTGCACCGGGCGCCGGAGCGCGATCCCGGCTTCGGCCTCTGGAACCACTACGGCCCGACCGAGAGCACGGTGGTGGCGACCCATGGCCGGGTGGAGCCGGGCGCCCCGGGGCTCCCCGCCATCGGCAGGCCCGTCGACAACACCCGGGTCCACCTGCTCGACCCCTGGGGGCAGCCGGTGCCGCTGGGGGTGGCGGGGGAGGTCTGCCTCGGCGGCCTGGGGCTCGCGCGGGGCTACTGGCGCCGGCCGGAGCGGAGCGCCGAGAGCTTCGTGCCCGATCCCTTCGGCGAGTCGCCGGGAGGACGGCTCTACCGGACGGGGGACCTGGCGCGCTTCCGGGCCGCGGGGGACTTGGAGTTCCTCGGCCGGATCGACGGCCAGGTCAAGGTGCGCGGGGTGCGGATCGAGCCCGGGGAGATCGAGGCGGTGCTCGCCGGGCATCCGGAAGTGCGGGCGGCGGCGGTGGCGGTCTCGCGCGGGGCGGGCGGCGAGCGGCTGGTGGCCTATGTGGCGATGGCGTCGGGGGAGACGCCGGGGGAGGGCGGAGCGCCGGCGGGGCAGGAGCTCCGGCGCTATCTCGAAGAGCGCCTGCCGGAGGCGATGGTGCCGGCGGCCTTCGTCCTCCTGCCGGCCCTGCCCCTGACGCCCAACGGCAAGGTCGACCGGCGGGCCTTGGCGCGGCTCGCGCCGGAGGCCGGCCACGCTCGGGCGGTGGGGACGCCGCCGCGGACCGCGACCGAGGTCCTCCTCGCCGGGATCTGGTCGCGGGTGCTGGGAACGGAGCGGGTCTCGGCGGAGGACGACTTCTTCGCCCTCGGCGGGCATTCGCTCCTCGGCACCCAGGTGACCTCGCGGGTGCGGGAGGTCTTCGGCGTCGAGCTGCCGCTCCGCCGCCTGTTCCAGGCGCCGACCCTCGCCGCTCTGGCCCGGGAGATCGAAGCGCTGGTCGGGGCTTCCGGGCGCGCGCTCCCCGCTCCGCCGCTCCGCCCGCTCGCCCGGACGGGCCCGCCGCCGCTCTCCTTCGCCCAGGAGCGGCTCTGGTTCCTCGACCAGCTCGCGCCGGGCGCCGCGACCTACAACGTGCCGATCGCCCTGCGCCTTGAGGGCGAGCTCTCCCCGGCGGCCTTCGCCTGGAGCCTGGGCGAGGTGGTCCGGCGCCAGGAGGCGCTCCGCACCACCTTCCCGCAAGCGGGCGGCCGGCCCGTGCAGGCGATCGCCCCGCCGCGCCCCGTCGAGGTCCCCCGGGTCGATCTGACGGCCCTGCCGGCGGCGGCGCGGGAGAGAGAGGGGCCGCGGCTGGCGGGGGTCGAGGGGAACCGGCCCTTCGACCTCACCCGCGGGCCGCTCCTGCGGGCGACTCTGGTGCGCCTCGGGCCGGCGGAGCACCTGGCCCTCCTGACCGTCCACCACATCGTCGCCGACGGCTGGTCCATGGGCGTCCTCGTGCGGGAGATGGGGACCCTCTACGGCGCCGCCATCGCGGGCCGGCCGTCCCCCCTCCCGCCGCTCCCCGTGCAGTACGCCGACTTCGCGGTCTGGCAGCGCGAGTGGCTGAGCGGCGAGGTGCTGGAGGCGGAGATCGCCTACTGGCGAGGGGCGATCGCCGGGGTGCCGCGGATCCTCGACCTTCCCACCGACCGGCCGCGCCCCCCGGTCCAGTCCTTCCGTGGCCGCCACCTGCCGGTGGCCCTTCAGGCGCCGCTCGCGGAGGCGGTCGGCGCCCGCGCCCGGGAGACCGGGGCGACCCCGTTCATGGTCCTCCTCGCCGGCTTCGCCCTCCTGCTCCACCGCTATAGCGGCCAGGAGGGGCTCCTGGTCGGCTCCGCCGTCGCCAACCGCAACCTCCACGAGATCGAAGGGCTGATCGGGTTCTTCGTCAACACCCTGGCCCTCCCGGTCTGGCTCGGGGGGGGGACCGGCTTCGGCGAGCTCGTGGGCCGGGTGCGCGATACCGCCTTAGCCGCCTACGCGCACCAGGACCTGCCCTTCGAGAAGCTCGTCGAGGCGGTCGAGCCGCGGCGCGACCTCTCCCGGTCTCCGCTCTTCCAGGTCCTCTTCGCCCTCCAGAACGCGCCCGCCGGGCCGCTCGAGCTGCCCGGCCTCCGGCTGGCGCCGCTGGCGATCGAGCCGGGGACGGCGAAGTTCGACCTCACCCTCTCCCTGGAGGAGATCCCGGCCGGCGTCGGCGGCGGCGCTGGCATCGCTGGCATCGGCGGCTATCTGGAGTACGCGACCGACCTCTTCGACGGCACCACGGCCCGGCGCCTCCTCGCTCACTTCGAGACCCTCCTCGCCGACGCCCTCGCCCATCCCGGCCGCCGGCTCGCCCAGCTCGCCCTCCTGGGCGCGGCCGAGCGCGCCCAGCTCCTCCGGGAGTGGAGCGGCGGGCCGGCCCCCTATCCACGGCAGGCGACGATTCACGGCCTCTTCGCCGCCCAGGCCGCCCGCCGCCCCGACGCCGTGGCGGTCGCCGCCGACGGCGGGCACTGCCTCTCCTACGCCGAGCTCTCCCGGCGGGCCGGGCGCCTCGCCCGCCGCCTTCTGGCGCTGGGGGTGAAACCGGAATCCCGGGTGGCCCTGCTCCTCGAACGCGCGCCCGAGCGGGTGACGGCGGCCCTCGCGGTCCTCCAGGCCGGCGGCGGCTACCTGCCGCTCGACCCCGGCTACCCGCGGGAACGCCTGGCCCTCCTCCTCGCGGACGGCGGGGCGGCGGTCGTGGTGACGGAGGAGGGGCTGCTGCCGCTCCTGCCGGAGACCGTGTCGCCGGCGCCGGCCGTCCTCTGTCTCGGCCGCGGGGAGGCCGGCGACCTGCCGGACGCTTGGTCGGACGCTTTACCGGGCGCTTTACCGGACGATTTACCGGAAATCCCGCCGGAAGGGCTCGCCTACGTCATGTACACCTCCGGCTCGACAGGAACCCCGAAGGGGGTGGCGGTGCCGCACCGCGGCGTGGTGCGCCTGGTCCGCGGGACGGGCTACGCCGACTTCGGCCCGGAGGAGGTCTTCCTCCAGCTCGCCCCCTACGCCTTCGACGCCTCGACCTTCGAGATCTGGGGGGCCCTCTTGAACGGCGGCCGGCTGGTCCTGCCGCCGCCGGGCCCGGTCTCTCTTGCGGAACTGGGGGACCTCCTCGCCCGGCACGGGGTGACGACGCTCTGGCTCACGGCGGGCCTCTTCCACCAGATGGTCGAGGAGAACCTGGTCGGGCTCTCCGGGGTGCGCCAGCTCCTCGCCGGGGGGGACGTGCTGTCCGTCCCGCACGCCCTGCGGGTGGCCAGGGAGCTGCCGGGGACGCGGCTGATCGACGGCTATGGCCCGACCGAGGGGACGACCTTCACCTGCTGCTTCCCGGTCGCCGGCCCGGAGTCCCTGGGCGTCTCGGTGCCGCTCGGCCGCCCGATCGCCAACACCTGGGTCTACGCGCTCGACGGCGAGCTCTCCCCGGTGCCGATCGGGGTGCCCGGAGAGCTGTACGTGGGCGGGGACGGCCTGGCGCGGGGCTACCTCGACCGCCCGGGCCTGACCGCCGAGCGCTTCGTGCCCGCTCCCAACGGCCGCGGGGAGCGCCTCTATCGCACGGGGGACCGCGTGCGCTTCCGCGGCGACGGCCGGATCGAGTTCCTCGGCCGCCTCGACTCCCAGGTCAAGGTGCGCGGCTTCCGCATCGAGCCGGGGGAGGTGGAGGCGGTGCTCCGCGACCACCCCGGGGTGCTCCAGGCGGTGGTCGTGGCGCGCGACGGGGGGCCCGGTGGCCAGCGACTGGTGGCCTACCTCGTGGAAGCGCCAGGCGCGGCGGCGGCCACCGCCGAGCTGCGCCGCCACCTCCGGGAGCGCCTCCCCGAACACATGGTGCCGGGGACTTTCGTGGTCCTCCCCGAGCTCCCCCTGACCGTCCATGGCAAGGTGGACCGGCGCGCCCTGCCGGAGCCGCCGGCCGCCGAGGCGGGGCGTCTGGGCTTCATCCCCCCCGTCGGCCCGGTCGAGGAGAGGCTCGCCGGGATCTGGGCGGACCTCCTCCGGGTCGGGCCGGTGGGGCGGGAGGACAACTTCTTCGAGCTCGGAGGGCACTCGCTCCTCGCCACGCGGGTGGTGTCGCGGGTCCGCGAGGCGTTCGGGGTCGAGCTGCCGCTCAGGCGCCTCTTCGCCGCCCTCACCCTCTCGGCCCTGGCGCGCGAGATCGCGGCCCTCGGCGGGGAGGGGGAGGGCCGCGCCGCGCCGCCGGTCCGGCGGCGGGCTCGGGACCGAGACCGGCTGGCGGGGCGGTTCCCCCTCTCCTTCGCCCAGGAGCGTCTCTGGTTCCTGGACCAGCTCGACCCGGGCTCGCCGGCCTACAACGTCCCCGGCGTCCTCCGGCTCGCCGGCCGGCTCGACGTCGGGGCCCTCACCCGGGCCCTGCGGGAGGTGGCGTGGCGGCACGAGGCCCTGCGCACGACCTTCGCCGAAGAGGGCGGCCAGCCGGTCCAGGTGATCGTCCCGGTGCTCGACCTGCCCGTCCCAGGGATCGATTTGGCGGGGCTGCCGGGCGCGGCCCGCGAAGCCGAGGCCCGCCGCCTGGCCCACGCCGAGGCCGGACGCGGCTTCGACCTGGCGGCCGGCCCCCTCCTCCGCGCCACCCTGCTGCGGCTCGCCGGGGAGGAGCACTGGATCCTTCTCACGCTGCACCACATCGTCTCGGACGGCTGGTCGGTAGGGGTGCTGGTCCGCGAGGTGGGGGCGCTCTATTCGGGAACCCGTACGCTCCTCCCCGAGCTGCCGGTCCAGTACGCCGACTTCGCCCTCTGGCAGCGGGAGTGGCTGTCGGGGGACGTGCTGGCGGCCCAGCTCGCCTTCTGGCGCGGGGCGCTCGCCGGGCTCGTGCCGCTCGACCTCCCCACCGACCGGCCGCGGCCGCCGGTCCAGACCTCGCGGGGCGGCTTCGTCCGTTTCGCCCTCGGCGCCGGTCTGTCGCGCGATCTGGCGGAGCTCTCCCGGGCCGCCGGCTCGACCCTCTTCATGACCCTCCTCGGCGCCTTCGCCTGCCTGCTCTCCCGCTACGCCGGGCAGACCGACGTGGCGGTGGGCTCCCCCCTCGCCAACCGTACCCGGCGCGAGATCGAGGGGTTGATCGGCTTCTTCGTCAACACCCTCGTCCTCCGCACCGATCTCTCCGGCGATCCCGCCTTCCGCGAGGTGCTCGCCCGGGCGCGGCAGGCTTCGCTCGCCGCCTTCGCCCACCAGGACCTGCCCTTCGAGAAGGTGGTCGAGGAGCTCGCTCCCCAGCGCGACCCCAGCCGGACGCCGCTCTTCCAGGTGATGTTCGTCCTCCAGAACGCCCCCGTGGGCGAGCTCGCCCTCCCCGGCCTGCGCCTCGAACCGGTCGAGCTGGCCTGGGGGATGGCGAAGTTCGACCTCACCCTCTCCTTTCGGGAGACCGCGGCGGGCCTGGCGGGCGGGATCGAGTACAACCGAGACCTCTTCGAGGAGACGACAGCTCGGCGCTGGACCGGGCATCTCGAAACCCTCCTGGAGGGAGTCGTCCAGAACCCGACCACCCGCCTCTCGGATCTCCCTCTCCTCTCGCCGCCCGAGCGCGCCCAACTCCTCCTCGAATGGAGCCAGGGCGCGGGAGGCTTCGCCGGCGGCGGTCTCCTCCACGGCCTCGTCGAGGAGAGGACCGCGCTCCAGCCCGACACCGTCGCCCTGGTCGCCGAGGAGAGCGCGCTCTCCTACGCCGAGCTCGACCGCCGAGCCCAAGCTCTAGGGGCGAGGCTTCAGGATCTCGGCGTGAAACCGGAGTCTGTCGTCGGGATTTACGCCGAGCGTTCCCCCGAGATGGTGATCAGTCTTCTGGCAATCCTCAAAGCGGGAGGCGCCTACCTGCCGCTCGACCCTTCCCTTCCGGACGAGCGCCTCGCCTGGATGCTCGACAACGGTGAAGCCAATCTGGTCCTCACCCACGGCACCCTGGATGTTCCCCCAGCTCTCCTAAGAGGACAGAGGCGCGAGGTCCGCGTCGACGTCAGGAGCGGGCGGCAGGGTCTGGCGAGGACGGAGCGCAATTCTTGTCTGAGCCCGAAGGGCGAGTTTGAGCACCGCCCGCAGCCAGACCCTGCCGTCCCGCTCCGGCCCCTACCGCAAAATCCGGCCTACCTCATCTACACCTCCGGCTCGACCGGCCTCCCGAAAGGCGTCGTCATCCCCCACCGGGCCGTCGTCGAGCGCCTCCGCTACGGCATCCTCCACGACCTCTTCCCGGGCGAGAGGATGATCCAGAAGACGACGATCGGCTTCGACATCTCGGTCCTGGAGATCTTCGGCACCCTCGCCGCCGGGGGTCGCCTGATCCTGGCGAGGCCCGGGGGGCAGCAGGACGCCGACTATCTCCTCGACCTCCTCATCCGGCACGAGGTGACATACGTCTCGTTCCCCCCGGTCCTGCTCTCGGCCCTGCTCGAGAGAGACGGCTTCCGGACTCTCGGCAGCCTGCGCGACGTGGTGACCGGTGGCGAAGCGGTGCCGGCCGACCTGCCGGGCCGCTTCCATGCCGCCATGCCGTGCGACCTCCTCAACCGCTACGGCCCCACCGAGACGACGATCTCGGTCACCTCCTGGCGTTTCCCAAGGGAGGGCGGGGAGCGGTCGGTGCCCATCGGCAGGCCGATCGCCGCGGCCGAGATCTACCTGCTCGACCGCGATCTCTCCCCGGTGCCGGTGGGGGTGGTCGGCGAGCTCTACGTGGGCGGGGTCCACCTCGCCCGCGGCTACCTCGGCAGCCCGGAGCTGACGGCCGAGCGCTTCGTGCCCGACCCCGTAGGCGGGGCGCTCGGGCTCCGCGCCGGGGGGAGGCTCTACCGGAGCGGCGACCTCGCGCGCTATCAGCCGGACGGCGCGATCGAGTTCGCCGGCCGGGTCGACTCGCAGGTGAAGATCCGCGGCTTCCGGGTGGAGCTGGGGGAGATCGAGGCGGTCCTCGCGACCCATCCGGCCGTGCGGGAGGCGGTGGTGGCCGACCGCGCCGATCCCACGGGGAGCCGCCGGCTGGTGGCCTATGTCATTCCTGCCGGGGAGGAGGAAGCCGGCCTGGTGGCGGCGCTCCGCTCCTATCTCGAAGCGCGCCTGCCGTCCTACATGGTGCCCGCGGCCTTCGTGCGGCTCGCCGCCTTCCCGCTCTCCCCCTCCGGCAAGGTCGACCGCCGGGCGCTCCCCGAGCCCGCGCCCGACAGCGCTCCGTACCTGGCGCCCCGCACCCCGGCCGAGGAGGTCGTGGCCGGGCTCTTCGCCGACCTCCTGCGGCGCGACCGGGTGGGCGCGCGGGACGACTTCTTCGAGCTGGGCGGCCACTCGCTCCTCGCCACCCGCCTGGCCTCGCGCCTGCGCCAGGCCTTCGGGGTCGAGCTGCCGCTGCGCCGGCTCTTCGACCGCCCGACCGTAGCGGGGCTCGCCGCCGCCGTCCAGGAGCTGCTGGCGGCAGGGGGGACCCCGGCGCCGCCCCTCCTCCCGGCCCGGCTCGACGGCCCGGCTCCCCTCTCCTTCGCCCAGGAGCGGCTCTGGTTTTTAGACCAGCTCGACCCCGGCTCCGCCGCCTACCACATGCCGGGGGCGTTCCGGCTCCGCGGGCAGCTCGACGTGCCGGCGCTCCAGGCGAGCCTCGGGGAGATCGTCCGCCGGCACGACGCTCTCCGTACGACGTTCGCCGTTGCGGAAGGGCGTCCTCCCGTGCAGGTCGTGGCGGAAGAGACCGAGCTGGCGCTCCCCCTGGCCGACCTCGCCGGCCTGCCTTCGGGAGCCCGGGAGGAGGAGGGACGCCGGCTGGCCCGGGAGGAGGCCGTCCGTCCGTTCGACCTCGGCCGCGGACCGCTCTTCCGCCCCCAGCTGGTCCGCCTCGGTCCGGCCGAGCACCTGGCCCTGGTGACGATGCATCACATCGTCTCCGACGGCTGGTCCCTGGGGGTGCTGGTCGGCGAGCTGGGGGCGCTCTACCCGGCCTTCGCCCTCGGACAGCCCTCGCCGCTCCCGCCGCTCCCGGTCCAGTACGCGGACTTCGCCGTCTGGCAGCGCGGATGGCTGTCGGGGGAGGTCCTGGAGACCCAGCTCGCCTACTGGCGGCAGGCCCTCGCCGGGCTCCCCCCGCTTGACCTCCCCACCGACCGGCCGCGGCCTCCGAGGCGCCGGGGGCGCGGCGCGGTCCGCCCGTTCGCCCTGCCCCGCCCGCTCGGGGAGAGCCTGGGGAGGTTCTCCCGCCAGGAGGGGGCGACCCTCTTCATGACTCTCGTGGCCGGCCTCTCGGCGCTCCTGTCGCGCTACGCGGGCCAGGACGACCTGGCCGTGGGGTCGCCGATCGCCAACCGGACCCGGGCGGAGGTCGAAGGGCTGATCGGCTTCTTCGTCAACACCCTGGTCCTCCGCGCCGATCTCGGGGGATCTCCGGGCCTCTCGGCCCTCCTCGTCCGGGTGCGGGAGCGGACCCTCGGAGCCTTCTCTCACCAGGATCTGCCGTTCGAGAAGGTGGTCGAGGCGGTGGCGCCGGAGCGCGACACGAGCCGGACGCCGCTCTTCCAGGTCCTCTTCGTCCTCCAGAACGCGCCGGCCGGGCGTCTGGAGCTGCCGGGGCTGAACCTGGAGCCGCTCGATCTCGACTGGGAGGCGGCGAAGTTCGACCTCACCCTGACCGTCGCCGAGACCGGCTCCGGGCTCGCCGGCTCCTGGGAGTACGACCGCGACCTCTTCGATGCCACCACGGTCGCCCGCCTGGCCGGCCATTTCGAACGCCTGCTCGCCGGAGCGGTCGAGCGGCCGGAGCTGGCGATCGCCGATCTGCCGCTCCTGGGGGAGGTCGAGCGGGAGCAGGTGCGGGTGCAGTGGAACGACGTCCCGGGGGTGGTCGAGCGCGAGCGAGCGATCTGCATCCACGAGCGGGTGGCGGCCCAGGCCCGGCGGACGCCGGAGGCGGTAGCATTGGCCTGGGGCGGAGAACGCTTGAGCTACGGCGCGCTCACCTCCCGGGCGCGGCGGCTTGCCCGGCGTCTGCGGGAGCTCGGGGTGGGGCCGGAGGCGCGGGTGGGGGTGTGCGCCCGGCGCACCCCGGACCTGGTCGCCGCCCTCCTCGGGGTCCTCGCGGCCGGCGGCGCCTACGTGCCGCTCGACCCCGGGTACCCGCGCGAGCGGCTGGGCTTCATGCTGGAGGACAGCGGGTCCGCCCTCGTCCTCACCGGCCGGGACGTGGCCGAGCGCCTGCCGGACCTGGGGCCGGACGAGGCGCGGGTCTTCGACCTTGGAGAGATGCTGGAACTCGGGGCCGAGTGGACCGGGGAGAGCGGGGTAGAGCCGGGGAACCTCGCCTACCTCATCTACACTTCGGGCTCTACCGGCCGCCCCAAGGGGGTGGCGATCGAGCACCGGAGCGCGGCGGCCCTGGTGAGCTGGGCGGCCGAGGCGTTCGGCCCGGCCGAGCTCGGCGGGGTGCTGGCCGCGACCTCGGTCTCCTTCGACCTCTCGGTCTTCGAGCTCTTCGTCCCCCTCTCCCTGGGCGGTCGGGTGGTCCTGGCGGAGAACGCCCTCGCCCTCCCGGACCTCCCCGGCGCCTGGGAGGTGAGCCTCGTCAACACCGTGCCCTCGGCGATCGCGGAGCTGGTGCGGGGCGGGCTTCTCCCGGGGTCGGTGCGGACCGTGAACCTGGCCGGCGAGCCGCTGCCCCGCGCCCTCGCGGAGGCGGTCTACGCGGCGGGCGCGGCGCGGGTGGTGAACCTCTACGGCCCGTCGGAGGACACGACCTACTCGACGATCGCGGAGGTGGCGCGGGGTGGCCCGGGAGAGCCGTCGATCGGCCGGCCTCTCGCCGGGAGCCGAGGCTACGTGGTGGACCGTGCCGGCCAGCTCGCGCCCGCGGGGGTACCGGGCGAGCTCCAGCTCGGCGGCGCCGGTCTGGCGCGCGGCTACCTGGGCCGTCCGGAACTGACCGCGCTACGCTTCGTGCCCGACCCCTGGAGCGGCGAGCCCGGGGCGCGGCTCTACCGGACGGGCGACCTCGCGCGCTTCCGGCCGGATGGGCGTCTCAGCTTCCTCGGCCGGATCGACCACCAGGTGAAGGTGCGCGGCTTCCGCATCGAGCTGGGGGAGATCGAAGCCGCGCTCCTCGCTGTTCCCGGGATCGCGGAGGCCGTCGTGCTCGCCCGGCGGGACACCCCGGGGGACGTGCGCCTGGTCGCCTACGTGGTGGGCCGCGAGGGAGAAGACGGGAAGGACCTCGCGGGTCCGCTTCGCGTTAGCCTCGCGGAGCGCCTCCCGGACTACATGCTCCCGGCGGCCTTCGTGCGCCTCCCCGCCCTGCCGCTCACCCCCAACGGCAAGGTGGACCGGAAGGCCCTGCCGGCGCCGGAGTGGAAGGCCGAGACCGACTACCTCGCCCCGCGCACCGCGCTCGAGGAGGTCCTGGCCGGCTTCTTCGCCGAGGTTCTGGGGGTCGCCCGGGTGGGGGTCCAAGACAGCTTCTTCCGGCTTGGCGGCCACTCGCTCCTCGCCACCCAGCTCGTCTCCAGGGTGCAGGGGGCCTTCCGGGTGAAGCTCTCGCTCCGGCGGCTCTTCGAGACTCCCACGGTCGAGGCGCTGGCCGAGTCGGTGATCGGAGGAGAGGAAAAGGCAGGACAGAGCGAGAAGATCGCGCGGGCCCTGCATCGCCTGCGAAGCCGCCCGGCGGCCCAAGACTCCGTTGGGTAGCTCCAATCTCGTCGACGAACGCTTCGTCTCCGTCCGTAAGACTTTGTCTCCCAGACGAACGCTTCATCTCCATAGGTAAGGCTTCATCTCGGAGATGAGCGCTTCGTCTCCATCCGTAGGGCTTCATCTCGGAGAGGAACGTTTCGTCTCCGTCCGTAAGGCTTCATCTCGGAGATGAGCGCTTCGTCTCCGTCCGTAAGGCTTCGTCTCGGAGACGAACGCTTCGTCTTACAACTGCCCAGACGAGAACCGTTCGAGGCTCGCGAGGTACGCGGGATCCTCGTAGCGGCGGAGCAGGAACGCGGGGGCGTAGTCGGGGAGGGTCTCGCCCGTGACGTGGGCGGCGAGGAGCTCGGCCGCGGCCTGGGAGGCCATGATGCCGAACCCGGAGAGGCCGCAGAGGAGGTGGTTGCCCGCGACCGGCGTCGGGCCGATCAGCGGCCGGTTCTCTCGCGTCTTGCAGTAGTAGCCGCCGTCGATGTAGGGGCGCCGCATGCGCCCGCTGCCTAAATAGGTGGCGAGCGCCGGCACCATGCGGGCGAGGCCGCGGAGAACGACCTCGGGGTAGAAGGGGTCGAATGCCGGCGGGAAGACGGGCTCGGTCGGCTCGATGTGGTAGGTCCAGAGGAGGAGGAGGGAGCGGCTGCCCCTCCCTCCCTCGGGCCGAAAGTGGACCCCGGCCGGCATGGGATCGAGGAGCCAGGAGAGCTCGGGATCGCCCGCCAGCTCGGCGCGCTCCTCGGCACTCCAGGCGAGGGTCACGGGATCGGACCAGGTCATGAGCGGCAGCTCCCGCGGCACCAATCCCAGGTAGTCGTCGAACATGATCTTGCCGTGCAGCTCGTTGAAGAGCGGCAGCTCCACCCCGCTCCTCCTGCCGATCTCCTGGGCGAGCGGGCCCGCCGCGTTGACGAAGCAGCGGGTCGAGATCGTCCCCGCCTCCGGCCCGCCGAGGACCCGCATCGCCTCGACCCTGCCGCCCTGCACGGCGACCTCCCCGATCCGCCCCTGAACGAGCCGCACCCCGTGCTCCCGGGCCTGCTCCAGGAGGTACATGCCGAGCTGCTGGGCGGAGAGCCAGCCGCAGCGCCGCGGGTGGAGCATGGCGACGACGTCAGGGGCGACGAACGGAAAGCGCTCCCGGATGCGATTGCCGTCGAGCACCAGGTCGGCGCCGCCGAGCGACGGGACGAGCTCGTCGAAGGGCGCTTCTGGATACGGCGGGTCACCCGGAGTCCCGCGTGCGCCATGCACCCGCAGCTCGCCGGCTCCTAACCCTGAGATCTCCCGGCCGAGCGCCGCGAGCTCCGCCGCCTTCGCCGGATCGGCGGTCAGGTAGACGTAGCCGTTCCGGTTCATGACGAACCGGTTCCCGCTCTCCCCGGCCAGCTCCTCCAGCAGGTCGATGCTCCGGTTCATGAAACGCACCATGGTGTCGCCCGGCCCCGGCCACCAGTTGCGGTAGCACTCGGTCGACTTGTCGCTCGTCACCGTGAGCGGCGGCTGGTCGTCGACGATCACCACGTCTTTGACGCCCCGACGAACGGCAAGGTGGTAGGCGGCGGAGATGCCTGCGATCCCGGCGCCACAGATCACTACGTCGGCGGTGGGCATGCGGTGTGCTCCCGCCTAGGCGATGAAGCCTTTTTCCTGGGCCAGAATAAAGGCGGAGGCAACGAGTTGGCGGAAGACGAACGGATTGAAGGGGTCCTCCAGGCCGAGCTCGCGCTGAGCCTTGGCGGCCACCCGGGCCAGCCGTTCGGTACAGGACCTGAGCTCGGCAGGTCGCAGAGATCTTCCGGAGCTCTCAAAACTATCGAGAACGCGATAGAGGACGCCTTCTTGTGTCCCGCCGTGAATGAATGGATCGAAGCCGTTCATATCGCTCAGGGAGGCCTGGAGACGGGGCCTCTCCTCATAGACCAGGATTTGGTGCTCGTTCTTTTGCGCCAGGGCGAAGGCGATGCCGAGCTCGAACGGCATGTTGAAGCGAGGTACCTGAAACTTTCCGGAGAGGGTCACCCTGCTGAGGTCATGAATTGAAGAGCCGCAGCCGGCAAGGAGGCTGTAGATCTGCTGGTTCCGCGCCCGTCCCCTCGCCTCCAGCGCACACCGAGGAGCCCACCCGAGCGCGACGAGGCCGGCGATCAGTGCGACGAACAGGGGGGCGTACTGCTTGTCGTAGGGGACGTTGAGAAACACGCTTCGCGGATTGGGAGTGGAAACCGCGGGTCCAGCCGAGGCGGCGGTCGGCAAGTCAGAGGCTCAATCGGAGAGCTTCGAAGCCACCTTGGCCACCGCACGCTTGACCCCGGCCGTCTTGACGCGCGGCTTCCTACCGGGCTCTTCGGCTGTACTTTGGAGCCATCGACGGGCCGCCCGCATGTCCTTTTCGGTGATGCCGAGCAGGTCCCGGATCTCGGCCAGCGTGTAAGGAGGAGCGACGTGCTTGACCACGGGTCGCTTCCTGTGCCCCATCTCCATCTCTGCCATGGGACCATGATAGCGCTGGGTGCCCGACTCTACAACCATCTCGGTTGCCCAAGGGCTCAGACCTACAGGAACTCGATCACGCACGCCTGCCCGTCCGTGCGGAAGCTGTCGCCGCCGGCGTTCGTGCCGCGCTTGGGGCCGGTGACGACGACCCGGCCGAGCTCTCTGGCGCCGGCGGCGAGCAGGTCGTGCTCGATGGTCGCGCGCTCGCGGTCGATCTCGGGGTCGATCCTGTGGGTGATGAGGTAGGGCTTGGGGACGAGCTTCACCCCGGCGTCGTAGCTCGAGGTCGCCACCCAGATCTCCTCGCAGCCGGGATCGAGGCAGAACGGCGTGCGCCAGAGGCGGATGTGGTGGCGGCGGCGGATCGAGCCCGTGGGGTCGCCCGGCCTTTCGAAGGCCAGGTCCTGCGGCCGTCCGGAGTAGTAGGCGGGGGTCGCCGGGCCAGTGGGGTCGGGACGGTCCGCGACGACCGCCAGGATCTCGCGCCCCAGGCCGCGGACGGACGGGGTCTCGGCGAGCGACCAGCCCGCCCGCTCGAACGACTGGACGACCTTGGGATCGGCGCCCAGGAAGACGAAGGCGATCGGCTCCATGGGGCCGCCGACCAGGTCCTCGGAGGTCTTCTCAAGCATCGGCGGGAAGCCGTGAAGGACGAAGTCCGGCGGCACCCTCGCGAGGGGGACTCCCGGCGGCTCGGCCCTTGGCAGCGGCGCGCGGAAACCCCAGACGACGGCAATGCCGACGAGGAGAGCGGAGAGGCCGGCGATCGCCGGGCCGGCCCAGGGCCGGAGCTTTTCCGTGCTCAAGGGCAGGCGTTGTTCCAGGGGCGGGAACTTGTAGAGGGTGATGAGGATGGAGAGCCAGGAGATCCCGAGGGCGAGGCTTGCCACCGTGTCATAGGGCCAGTGGACACCCAGGTAGACCCGGGAGAGAGGGACGAGGACGATGAGGGCGAGAAGCGGGACGATGAGGACGTAGTGCCACCAGCGGCGCGGCTCGTCGCGCAGAAGTAGATAGATGAGGAAGCCGTAGACCGCGGTTGCCGAGAGGGTGTGCCCGGAGGGGAAGCTCCAGCCGCTCTGGAACGACTGCACCTCGGCCGGGCGCGGGCGGTGGACGAGCAGCTTCAAGAAGACGGAGAAGAGACCGGCGCCGACGAGGGCCACGATGAGGAAGAACGCCTCCCGCCGCCGTCCGGCCGTCCAGAGGAGGAGGGAAAGGGCGGCGACGAAGACGGTTTGGAGCACCGGGCCCGCCAGGTCGGTGACGAAAGAGTAGAAGCGGTGGAGCTCGACCGAGCGGAAGAGGGCCACCGTGTTGTGCAGCCGGTGGTCGGCGACGACGAGCCGCCCATCGGTCAAGACGGCGTGGAGGAGCTGGGCGAAGCCGCGCATCCCGACGACGAAGAAGGCGAAGCCGAGGAGCAGGCGGAGCCAGGAGCGCCCCTGGTGGCGGAAGTGCCGCTCGCAGAAGGCGAACAGCCCGGGCAGCCGGCGCCGCAGGCCGGCCAAAGCCGGGTGGTGGAGGATCCGGCCGGCCGGCTTGCGCAGCCAGTCCCAGCCGCGGTGCGGCACGATCATGACCGCCAGGAAGAGCGCCGCGACGGCGAAGAGCATCGCGATGCGCTCCAGCAGGAAGGAGGCGGCGTGCCAGGTCATGGGGGACGGGGGGAGTGCAAGGCGGGTGCCGCGCTACTCCCACTGGAGGAGGGTCGTGCCGGCCGCCGCGTGCACCCGGACCTCCCGCTTCGCCACCGCGGCCTCGGGATCCTCCCGGAAACGCCGCAGGGTCTCCTCCGGGTCTCCCCCGTCATCATTGGCGCCACTGGCGTCACCCGCCTCGATGCCCACCCAGCGGTCGCGGCCGCTCCGCTTGGCCGCGTAGAGCCCGAGATCGGCGATGTCCACGACCTTCTCCCAGTCGACCGCCCGGGGCCGCGCCGGCAGGAAGGGGTAGGCCGCGAAGCCGATCGAGCAGGTGCGGAGCCCAGCAGGATGGCGGTGACTGCTGAGCAGGGTGGCGATCCCTGCCCCAGGTGGCGGTGGTCGGGATGAACACCCGACATAAGGGTCGATCCGTAAGGACCTACTACACTAGACTAGAGGCAGGCACTCGGAGAGTGCCTGCCAGCTCCCCTGTAAGATCCAGGGGCAGGCCGGAGTAAATGAGCCGAGCACTTACCAGCGACCCTGCGACCAATTGTAGCCATGAGAAAACAACCCAGTTTACTCAAGGATCGAACGCGGTGGCCCACAACCCTAGCAGACCACGACAGAGTTTGGTGCATGTTCTGCCTTGACGAGATCAAGGATCCTTCGTGCTACGAAGACGTTCCTTACCCGCCGCAGTCGCTCGAGTACCAGCATTTAGAGGAGCATCATCCTCTTCCGCAGAGCACTTTTCGAGATATCGTCCAGGAGCTCCTCCCGCGAAATTTCCCAGTGGGTTGGACGGTACCTGCGCATAGGGGCTGCCACCAGGAACACCACGACGATGGTTCCCGGGTCTCCTCCGTTCTCAAGGATGTTCTTAAGATAAAGGACCTGCAGTTCAGAGACTCCTGGGCGCGGCGGCATTACGAAGCCGGAGTTTACTGGCTCCCTATGATCATGAACGCTCATACATTGAGGCACTTCGGTCATTTGTTGGAACCGACTGAGCGCGCGCGCCTTATCGCACGAAAGTTCGCAGCGGCAGCCGGCGTTCGCTCGCATATTCATCCGTACCCTGCTGCTCGGATCGCTCTGGAGGTCCCCGATCAGAATAAGATGGAAGTCTTTAATCACTTGGCGAACGTGCGAGCAAACCGCGGTTACCTGAGCGCAGCACGAGCAGCTTATTCGGCTGCCAAAGGCTATAAAGGCTGTAGAGATAAGGCATCGGCCGCTGAGTCAGACCTCGTTAATCTATCTTCCCTGAACCGCCGCGCCCAGGTTGAGAGAACTGTGTGCGCAGGGGTGGATGCCGTCAAGGAGGCCAAGACAATAGTTGGCACTACTGGGTACAGCTATCTGACAGCACTACTTCTGTACGGCTGGAACAGCCTTTCGGCGGATGAGAAACCGGCGCTGAACCAATTTGAGGAGGTACTCGCACATCTTGAATCCGCGCCGTGGTTGTACATTGCGGAGGCAATTTTTGGAAAAGCGTGCCACGCACTTCGCTTTGGCACGCATGGTATCGCCAGGATCTATCAATGGCTTTGTCAAGCACAGTACATTTACATCGTCCTCGGCCTTCAGGGGACTCCCCATACGCAACTGTCTAATATTGCCGCAGTGCCTGAGGACACGTCCTGCTTTCCAGGCCACATGCTGCAGACGGATCTTTTCATCGGGCTATCGGCGCAGTATCGGCTGGAACTACGCAAAGAGGCCGTGGGCGAGAGCCATGAACAAGACTGGCTTTACCGCTCTCTGCTTGAAAGCCTAGCCGGCGGCGAACGAGGAGACCGAACTAGGATCGCTAGGCTTCAGGAAGTAGCGGAAGAGGAGAAGCCTCATGGTTGATTTTCTCATCACGGGAGGTAGTGGGTTTGTGGGCGCGAATTTGGCGCGCGTGTTCGGTCGGGAGAACAGGGTCGCTGTCACCTACTTCCGCAAGCCAGTGCCGAACGACATAACTTCGATTCAACTGGATATTTGCGATGAACAGGCAGTCACCGCCGTGTTGCATTCTCTCAAGCCTAAGACCGTTATTCATGCCGCAGGGAATAAGGACGTGAAATATTGTGAAGAAAACCCTGGCGAGGCGGCACGCACTAATTCTATGGGAACTCGGAATGTGGCGCGGGCCTGCCACCAATCTGGCTCGAAGATGGTATACATATCAACAGACCTAGTGTTCGACTGCGAACGGGGAGGATATCGAGAATCAGATATTCCCCGGCCGACACTGGTCTACGGAGAGACCAAGCTCGCGGGAGAGCGATGGACGCTAGTAGAATGCTCGGATGCGGTGATCTGCCGAACTGCGGGGATCTACGGAAAAAATTCTCCGTTATTGAGGTGGCTTGCCGGGGAACTACTGGGAGGGCGTCCGGTCGAAGCTTTTACTGACGTGGTAAACACGCCGACATACGTGGATAATCTCGCGGAGATGATCGAAGTCGCTCTAAAAAAGAATTTGCGCGGGGTGCTCCACGTGGTGGGAGGCCAGAGAGTGAACCGGTTTCAATTTTTTCAAAGTTATGCTCGTGTCTTTGGTCTGAGCGAGTTATTTGTGCGTCCCGCAGTCGCTGGGGAGAGACGGGCTAGGATGCTCCTGCGGCCTGACTCCTCCCTTTCCAACGACACGACTGCGTCACTCTTGGGGGTGTCTTTCAATTCCGTCCAGGAAGGAATGGAGCGGTTGCTCCGGGCCGGAGGGGTCTGACGCAACATGACCTGCGCCATGCGCGAGTTCTCCTCGCATGTCGCCAACCTGAGAACAGCGCATTTTACCTACCCGAGCTCATTACCGCTTGTGCCCCCTCCGAGCGACGGCGCTCGACCCTCACAGGAGCCGCATCTGCTCCGGGCGCCGCGGGCCGGGCGTCCGTTCGGCTCCCCGGTCGAGGAGTGCCTCTTCGAGGTCGGCCAGGTAGGGGGAGGGGCGGCACTCCCGACTCTCGCCGTGGAGGGCCCGCCGGCCGCTGTGGAAGAGGAAGAGCCGGGTACGGGCGCGGGTCATCCCGACGAAGAAGAGCCGGCGCTCTTCGGCCAGGTCGTCTTCCCCGGTGCCCGGGAAGGTGAGGGGGAGGAGGCCGTCCTCGCAGCCGACGAGGAAGACGACGTTCCACTCCAGGCCCTTGGCGGCGTGCAGGGTGAGGAGGGAGACCCGCTCGGCCCGCGGGTCCCAGGTGTCGACCTCGCCCCCCAGGGCGATCTCGGCGAGGAGGCGCTCCAGGTCGTCCCCAGCCCGGACCGCGAGGGGCCGCAGGAGCTCGGCCGCGGCGAGGAGGGCCGTGCGCTCGGCCGGGTCGACGACGTCACAGCTCAGGACAACCCGATCGAGGAGGGCCTCGACGCTGCGAGGCTTCCGGAGTCCAGCCGGGACGGTGAGGCGCGGCAGGAGGGCGCGCACCCCGGGGTTCTCGGCGAGCGGGCGGTGGGAGCGCTTCTGGAAGGGGATGCCGGAGCGGCCGAGGGCCTCGAGGAGCGGCGGCGCCTGGGCCTCGGTGCGGTAGAGGATCGCGACGTCGGAGAAGGAGAGGGCGTCGGTCGCTTCGTAGCCGACCCGGCCGCTGTCGAAAGAAAAGGCGGAGGTGCCGCCGAGGAGCCGTTCCAGAGTCTCGACGACGAGCTCGGCCTCTGCCCGCTCGGAGGCTGCCCTCGCGATGACGATTCGCGGGGCCGCGATGCCGGAGACATCTCGCACCGCCACCAGCCGCCGATCGGGGACGAGGCTCCCCGGCCGGATCGCCTGGCAGGCGGCGGCGACCAAGGTGCGGGTCGCCCGGTAGTTGCGGGTGAGATAGAGGACGCGGGCCCCCGGCCAGTCCTCGCGGAAGCGGAGGAAGAAGCCCACGTCCGCTCCCCGGAAGCGGTAGATCGACTGGTCGGGGTCGCCGATGGCGAAGAGGTTGCCGCCAGGCGGGGCGAGGAGACGGATCAAGGCGTACTGGAGGGGGTCGACATCTTGGTACTCGTCGATCGCGACGTGAAGGAAGCGCTGCCGGTAGAGGGCGGCGAGGTCGGGGCGCTCTCTCAAGAGGGCGAGGGGCCGGAGGAGGAGGTCGTCGAAGTCGAGCAGGTTCCGGTTCGCCAGGGCCGCCTCGTAGGCGGCGGCCTGTCCGGCGAGCGCGGGGTTGTCCTCTTCCCGTTGCCGGCGCCAGCGCCCGATCGTTTCCGCCAGGCGGTCGGCCCGACTCGGGGAGACGCCGAAGAGCTCGCGGACGACCTCCGTCCGCTCGGCCGGGGTGGCGAGGCGGAAGCCCGGGGCGAGGCCCGCCGCCTCCGCCTGTTCGGTGAGGAGCCGGAGGCCCAGGCCGTGGAAGGTCGCGACGACCATCCGGCCGGCCGCCGCCGGGACGAGCGCGGCCAGGCGCTCCTCCATCTCCGCCGCGGCGCGGCGGCTGAAGGTGACGGCGAGGCAGCTCTCCGGCGGCACCCCGCGCTCGGCGACCAGGTGGGCGAGGCGGTGGGTGAGGGTCCGGGTCTTCCCCGTCCCCGGCCCGGCCACGAGAAGGAGGGCGCCGTCGACGATCTCGGCGGCGGCGCGCTGCTCGGGGTCGAGGGCGGCGAGGAGGGTGGCCCTCACCCCCGGCCCCTCTCCCGGCCCGCCCGCCCGACCGCCGGGAGAGGGGAGCGAAGCGCGTAGGAGGCTCCCTACCCTCC